>JAAYHP010000420.1 GCA_012735355.1 Lysinibacillus sp.
CAATGGGATGGTGACGGCAGTAAAATTAGGTGACCGTAAACATCCTCTAGTAAGTGTTTGGCCATACGATATAAAAGAGCAATTAAAATTGGCTCTTGAACAGGAAAGACTTAGGGTAATGGACTTTTTATCTACCGTTCGTACACAATGGATTGATGCAGAAGAACTGACAGAAGACCCGGCAACATATTTACAAAATATTAATGAACCGAAAAGGATGTGATGTTGTGCCAAACACGCTAGGAGATAAATTTAAACGACCGATGAGAGATCTCCGCATTTCGGTTACAGATCGCTGCAATTTTCGGTGCACCTATTGCATGCCTAAGGAAATTTTTGGCGATGATCATGTTTTTTTACCTAAAAGCGAGTTGCTATCCTTTGAAGAAATTACTCGATTAGTAACAATTTTTGCCGAATTAGGTGTGAAAAAAATTCGAGTCACTGGTGGAGAGCCGTTAATGAGAAGAGATATTGATAGGCTCATAGCTACCATTCGACCTATTAAAGGAATTGAAGATATCGGGCTAACAACGAACGGACTACTTTTAAAACAATATGCTTTAAAACTAAAAGAAGCTGGATTATCGCGGCTCAATATTAGCCTAGATGCTTTAGATGAAAAAACCTTTGGAGCAATGAATGGAAGAGGAATCACACCTTCCTTCATTTTAGAGAATATTGACTATGCAAAAAAACTCGGTTTTCAAATTAAAGTAAACATGGTTGTGCAAAAAAATGTGAATGATAAAGATATTATTCCGATGGCCAAATATTTTAAAGAACAAGGGATTTCCCTACGTTTTATTGAGTTTATGGATGTAGGTAATGATAATGCTTGGAGCTTTGAAAAAGTGATGACGAAGAAGGAAATATTTGAACTGTTACAAAAGGAATTTGAATTGGAACCGGTGGATGCAAAATATTTTGGAGAAGTGGCGAAAAATTATCGCTACAAAGGTACAGAGACACAAGTAGGCTTTATTACTTCCGTTTCTGAATCCTTTTGTTCATCTTGCACACGCGCAAGACTTTCATCCGATGGAAAGTTGTATACTTGTTTATTTGCTAGCTCCGGCTTTGACTTACGCAACATGTTGCGTTCTGGAGCATCGGATCTTGATATAAAAGAAGCGGTTATTCGTTTATGGGAACATAGAGCGGATCGATATTCCGACGAACGAACAGAAGAAACGGCAAAACGAAAAAAAATCAACATGTCTTATATCGGTGGATAAGAAAAAAGGATTGTTATCTTCCTCGTTAGAAGCAACAATCCTTTTTTCTTTAGTCTTCATCACTTTTGTCCTTCATTAGTTTTTCAATCGGGCTTTTCCAATTAATTTCAGCTTTTGGATAATTCATTTTGATTTCTTTTTCTAAAAAGTAAAAATCGTCTTTCGTCATACCGTGAAGCTTCATCGGATCATGAACCCAAACGAAAATCGATACAACTTCGAAAGCATCTTCCGTTGTACCTAAATATTTTTCACCTTCAAATAGCGCTCCTTTATAAGAAATAAAGAAGTTTTTTCTAACATTTTTCACATCATCATAGAAATAATATTGTCCCTTTTCATAGGCTTCATCCAATTTCCGCTTCGGGTCCATTAAATAACGGAAAGCTTTATAAAAAATATAAATGATGACGACAATGATGATAATGCGCAAAAGAAAACCCATAAAAAGTTCCCCCTTGTAATTAAGGTATCATTTCCTATACGATTAATGTAGTGAAATAGTTTCATTTTTTATAGAAAATGAGGGATAAAATTTATGAATTTTAAAGAATTGTTTGAAATGCAAGCACAGCTTGATTCATTTATTCAAAAAAATCAACAAATCAATCGGGATGTCTTTTTAGAGAAAGGGTTGGCATTAACGATTGAACTAGCGGAACTTGCCAACGAAACCCGCTGCTTTAAATTTTGGAGCACGAAAGGCCCTTCTAAGCGGGAAGTCTTATTAGAAGAGTTTGTCGACTCCATTCATTTCCTTTTATCATTAGGAAATGAAAAAGGCTACCGATTAGATGCATGGCCAGAAATTCAGAAGAAGGAAGATTTAACGAATTGGTTTTTACAAACGCAACATGCGATTTTATCTTTCATTCATGAACCAAGCGAGGAACATAATTTCGAAGTTTGGAAAGCTTACGGGGGTCTTGCATATAATTTAGGGTTCACATTGGAAGATATTATCGGCGCCTATATTGAGAAAAATGAAAAAAATTATGAACGTCAACGTACGGGTTATTAAGGAGGACTAGGGATGGCTGAACTTGATCAAACATTACAAATGTTAAAAGATTTAACGGATGCAAACGGGATTGCTGGGAATGAGAAAGCTCCCCGCAAAGTGATGAAGAAATATATAGAACCTTATGCAGACGCAATCGAATATGATAATTTAGGTAGCTTAATCGCTAAAAAAACCGGCGATGAAAAGGGTCCGAAAATTATGATTGCTGGTCATTTAGATGAAGTTGGCTTTATGGTTTCCCAAATTGATGACAAAGGATTTATTAAATTTCAAACGGTGGGCGGCTGGTGGGCTCACTTTATGCTTTCTCAACGTGTTACAATTACGACGCGCGCTGGTGAAGAGATTATCGGTGTCATTGGTTCAATACCACCTCATATTTTGCCGCAAGAACAACGTAAGAAAACGGTTGATATAAAAGATATGTTCATTGATGTGGGAGCTACTTCAAAGGAAGAAGCAGAAAGCTGGGGAATTCGCCCTGGGGACATGATTACACCATATTTTGAATTTAACGTCATGAAAAATGATAAAATGCTTCTTGCAAAAGCATGGGATAATCGAATTGGTTGTGCTATCGCCATCGAAGTGTTGAAGCGGTTAAAAAATGAAAACCATCCGAATATCGTGTATGGAGTTGGCAATGTGCAGGAAGAAGTCGGCTTACGC
>JAAYHP010000421.1 GCA_012735355.1 Lysinibacillus sp.
AATTATTACAAATTAAAAATAAATTTCATATCTTTTTCATAATTAACGTTTAGATAGCGCTTTCTTTATGTTAAAATTAAAGTTATGAAATAGTTCGTGAGAGGTGTTAAGTTCATGCACACACTTGTTGTTGGCTTGAATTATAGAACTGCGCCAGTCGAAATTCGTGAAAAATTGTCATTCATTGAAAGTGATTTACCAAATGCAATGTTTGCGTTAAAACAGGAAAAAAGTATACTTGAGGATGTCATCGTTTCAACGTGTAATAGAACGGAAATTTATGCGGTAGTGGATCAACTTCATACAGGACGTTATTATATTAAAAGATTTTTATCGAACTGGTTTGGTATTCCAATAAAAGACTTTGAAAACTATTTATATATTCGTGAAGAAGAGGAGTCATTGGAACATTTATTCCGTGTGGCTGCTGGAATAGATTCAATGATTTTAGGAGAGACGCAAATTCTCGGACAAGTAAGAAAAAGTTTTTTAGAAGCACAAGAAATAGGTGCTACTGGAACGATTTATAATAGATTATTTAAACAAGCGATTACCTTTGCTAAAAAAGCTCATAGAGAAACAACGATTAACGAAAACGCAGTTTCTGTTTCTTACGCTGCCGTTGAACTAGCGAAGAAAATATTTGGTTCATTAAAACATAAACACGTGACGATTTTAGGTGCTGGAAAAATGGGCGAGCTTGCCATGGAAAACCTCTATGGAAGCGGCGTTGGGAAGATCACAGTATTGAACCGTACCCTTGAAAAAGCGGTTACGCTAGCTGAAAAATTCGAAGGACAAGCTAAGTCTATTAAAGAATTACAGTGTACTTTACTTGATACGGATATATTAATCACTTCTACTGGCTCAACTGAATTTGTTATTGATTAAGAATTAATGCAATTTGTTGAACGATTACGTAAAGGAAAGCCACTATTTTTAGTCGATATCGCTGTTCCGCGAGACATTGATCCGCGAGTAGGTGATTTACCGAACATCTTCTTATATGATATCGATGACTTACAAGGAATTGTAGAGGCAAACTTAGCAGAACGAAAACAAGCAGCTCAAAAAATTGAAGAAATGATTAATGATGAAATTGTTGAATTTAAAGATTGGTTTGCGACTCTAGGAGTGGTACCTGTCATAGCCGCTTTACGTAAAAAGGCTAATGCCATTCAACAAGAAACGATGAAAAGTATTGAAAATAAAATGCCGAATTTGACCGAACGGGAACGTAAAATTTTAAACAAACATACGAAATCCATTATTAATCAATTGTTAAAAGAACCAATTCTCCAAGCAAAAGAAATTGCCAATTCACCGAAAGCGAGCCAAAATCTTCAACTATATCAACAAATTTTTGGTATTGAAGATCTAGTGCAAGAAGAGGTAATAAATCAGCAATTAAAGAAAAAAGAAGCTGAACTAGAAGCGGTTCAAACAACTATAGAAAATAATCCAAAATTATCATTTTAAGTAAGAAATTTGGGGCGTTTTCGTATCTATGTGGTAAACTAATGATACGGAAACGCTTTTGTTTATTATGATTTAAAAAGATGTATATAAGAAGAAGGGTTTCGTATGACGGAAGCGATGATTAAGCTTTATCAACTAATGGTTGTACTTTATGCAATCAGTATTATGTTGTATTTTATAGATTATTTCTTTAAAAAAATGATAATAAAGAGAATAGCTTTTTGGTTTATTTCTGTCGTATGGGTATTGCAGACAACCTTTATTGTAGCCAGTGTGCTAGAGACGAAACGTTTTCCCATCTTATCACTTTCAGAAGGAATTTATTTTTATGCCTGGTTATTAGTAACGTTATCGATCTTTTTACACTGTATTGCTCGAGTCGATTTGCCGGTGTTTTTTATAAACATTCTCGGATTTATTTTTATGACGATTCGATTGTTTGCACCAGATAATGTAAATCCTATGTTGAAAACTATACAATCAGAAATGCTGTTTATACATGTCAGCTTTGCGATTTTGGCCTATGCAGCATTTTCGATATCCTTTGTGTTTTCAATTTTATATTTAATTTTATATCGTTTGCTGAAAAAGAAAAAATATACGAAGCTTTGGTCTCGCCTACCTTCCTTAATTCAAATGTCGAATTGGATGAATTACTCAATTATCATAGGTATTCCATTTTTACTGATTGGTTTACTTCTCGGATTAGAATCGGCATTTATGAAGGTAGATTCGGTCTCAATCTTTGATGCAAAAATTATCGTTTCTTTCTTTATGCTCCTCATTTATGTAGCTATTGTAATATTAAAACAACGAGGACTGCTTTCAGGACTCAATTTTGCATGGTCGCAAATCTATGC
>JAAYHP010000422.1 GCA_012735355.1 Lysinibacillus sp.
CAAAAGATGAAGAATTGCAAATACTGATCGAAAACTACGGTGAAGATTTTAGCCTATATGAACAAAGCAATCCGTTAAGAAACGTTTTATATGTAAGGGCAAAGGATCCTGAACAGACTGTTACCCTTGCCAAAAAAATTGAGAAATTTGATAATACATACGATGTCATTTATGGAGAAGAGAAGGTTGAGAATTTATTTAACTTCCTCAATACAGGAAGAAATATTGGGCTCGTATTAATTTTAGGTCTATTATTTACTGCGATTTTCTTAATTTCCAATACGATTCGTATTACGATTACTGCTCGTAAAGATGAGATTGAAATTATGAAACTCGTTGGAGCTACGAGATCATTTATTCGTATACCTTTCCTATTTGAAGGAATGTGGCTTGGGCTATTCGGCTCGATTATTCCAATGGTAGTTGTTTCTACTATTTATTACAAATTGTACAACAACTTGACGCCAAAAATACAAGGGAACTTACTGCAATTGTTAGAAGTTACACCGTTAATTTATCAAGTTAATTTAATTATATTAGGTCTCGGTATATTCATCGGAGTTTGGGGCAGCTTCATGTCTGTGCGGAAATTCCTTAAAGTCTATTAAATATGTTGTAAGGAGGAACTATTTGATGCGGAAGATTTTAAAAAATCCCTTCAAACTTCTTGTTGCCTTCATCGCTGCATTACTTATAGTGCAAATGCCTGCTACATACGCAGCTAACCTATCCGATTTAAAAAATAAAAAGAATCAGGTAGAGCAACAGAAAAATCAATTGAATAAGCAAATTCAACAAAAAACTAGTGCCATTAAATCGAATGAAGATAAACAAGCGCAACTTTTGGCACAAATCGAGCAACTTGTGAATGAAATCTCAAAAACGAATCAAGAAATTAAAGAAGTAGAAAAAGAGATTGATAAAACAAATAAAGAAATCGAAGCCTTACAACAGGAAATTGAGGAGCTTCAACGCAAAATCGATGAACGGAATGAACTGTTAGAAGAGCGTGCTCGTGCGTTACAAGCAAATGGCCAAGTGACTTTCCTCGATGTTTTACTTGGTTCCAATAGTTTCGTAGATTTTATTGACCGTTATTCTGCTGTAAATACGTTAATTGAAGCGGATCGTCAAATCATTCGCGATCAGAAAAATGATCAACAAAAATTAGAGGAACAAAAATTAGTTTTAGAAAATACGAAACAAAAATTAGTAGACCAACAAACTCAATTAGAGAATTTAAAAGCTTCCCTTTCGTCGCAAAAACAAGAAAAAGACAGACTTGTAGATGAACTGGAAAAAGAACAACAAAAACTATTATCAGAGAAAAAATTGTTGGAAGAAGAGTATTCTGAGTATCTTGAGATAAGTAAAGAATTAGAGCAACAAATTATAGAAGCTCAACGAAAAGCATTAAGCCAAGCTCAATCCGCCGGTGATTTACCGGTTTCCAATAGCGGATTTATGAAGCCGACGAACGGAAGATTAACAAGTGGATACGGTTGGCGAAATCTTGGATATGGTCCTGAATTCCATTACGGAATTGACTTAGCTAACAAAGCTGGAACCCCAATTGTTGCCTCTGCAGATGGAGTTGTGACTCATGCATCAGCATTAGGATCTTACGGAAATGTCATCATGATTACTCACAATATCGATGGTGAAATTTATACGACGTTATACGCTCATTTAAGAGCTTACAATGTAAGCGTGGGAGATACGGTAACACAAGGACAACAAATTGGAGAAATGGGATCTACTGGTCGCTCAACAGGTCCTCACTTGCATTTTGAAATTCATACAGGTACGTGGAAAGGCCAAAAAGTAGGAGTGCAAAACCCACTTCGCTATATATCTCTATAATTCATCAAGCCTATAATCCTTCTACATTTGTGGAAGAGATTATAGGCTTAATTTCATTTCTCACTTTCTTCAAATTCTCGACACAGTTTTATCAAGTTTATATTTTATGAATGTATGTTATTCTAAAGATAATGGCTCATATTGTGTCAGTGATAATCATGGGGGGATTTGAATGAGTAGCGGTATGAAAAAAGCGTTAGGAGCCCTTGTCGTTATTACTTTAGTGGCAATTATGGTAGGCAGCTTCATCAAAAATAAAGTCGAAGAAGCGAACGAACCGAATGTGGATACTCCTGTATATGAAGTAGCTGCGGATAATCCGCAAAGTGTCGGTCAAGGTCAAGTTGCGCCTGATTTTACATTAAATACATTAGATGGCGAATCTATTACCCTTTCTGAATTGCAAGGGAAGAAAGTCGTGTTAAATTTCTGGGCGTCATGGTGTGGTCCTTGTAAAGAAGAGATGCCTTATTTCCAAGAATATTATGAGAAATATGCTGCTGAAGATAATGTAGAAATTATTGCGGTGAATTTAACTCATATGGATAAAATTGAAGAAGTTCAAGAATTTGTAGATATCCATAGTCTTACTTTCCCAATATTAATGATGGAAGAAAAAAACCTTCAAACGACTTATAAAGTATTTACAATTCCTTCTACATTCATGATTAATACAAAAGGAGAAATTGAAAAACAAATTTTAGGTCCACTGGATTTAGAAGCGCTGCGTGATTATGTAACAAACATGAGTTAAGTCCTTCTTCATCATTGGATTTTTCGGATGAAAATTAAAAATCGCTCTTTTGCATGTGTTATCTTCCCTCGGTTTTTCATAGATTGAACGAGAGGAGGAAAGTGATTGCGAAAGAGTCGATTTTTTTTCTTTTTAGCGATTATTTGTATCGTTGCGGCAAGTGGGGTGTATTGGAAAAATAGTGAAAATCCGAAAGAAGTAACAAAAGGAAGCGAAATACCAGTTATTGACCAAGCCTATTCTCTCATTAAGGAAAAGTCCGTGTTTACGATGAAAGATGAAGACCTCATTGAGGGGGCTTTAAGAGGGATGACAGAGGCGATTAAAGATCCTTATAGCACTTATTATACAGAGAAGGAAGCAGCAATTCATCGCCAGTCGTTAGCAGGCCAACGGGTTGGCATTGGAATCGAAGTGACTGAAAAGGATGGGCGATTTATCGTTATATCGCCAGTAAAGTCTTCCCCTGCTGAAAAAGCTGGCATTCGTCCCTTTGATGAAATCGTTCAAGTAGACGATGTGCGGATGGAAGGAAAAACTCTTGGAGAATTGTTGCAATTAATTCAAGGAAAAGCAGGGGAGAAAGTAACCCTTGTGTTATATCGTCCAAGCACAGACAGGCATATTAAAGTAACAGTTGAACGAGCAGAAATAGATAACAAAACGGTTACTTGGAAAGTGATTCCGATTGATGATGTGAATATTGGCTACGTGTCCATTTCTATGTTTGGTGAAGAAACGGTAGATGAATGGGTTGAAGCAACAAAAGAACTGTTAGCGAGAAATGTAAAAGGAATTATTGTAGATTTACGGGATAATCCTGGAGGTTATTTACATAGCGTAGCTGGCGTTGTAAGTAGCATCGGGAAAGAGGGAGAAGTATTTGCTTATATGCAAAATGCGGAAGGTAGTATGGAACCAATTAAAACAACAAAAATCGATGCCGATGAAGAGTATTTAAGAAAAATGAAAGTCATTCCTTTAGTTATTTTACAAAATGAAGGAAGTGCCTCCGCTAGTGAAGTGATGGCAGGTGCTTTAAAAAGCTGGAAGCGGGCAATGCTTGTTGGATTAAGGAGCTTCGGCAAAGGTACAGTACAAGAGACGTATGATTTAGACAACGGTGGCGAATTAAAATTATCAACGAATAAGTGGCTTACTCCTGATCGAGATTGGGTTCACGGGAAAGGCGTTGAATCGGATATTGAAGTGGAACAACATCCGCTCTTTGCGATGGAATTGACACCGCTTCGAGGGGAATTTGCTGAAGGGGATTACAGCGAAGAGGTGGCTTATGTTCAAAAGGTACTGAGCGGTTTAGGCTATAATTTGTTGAGAACAGACGGCTTTTACGATGAACAGACAGCTGAAGCAGTGGCTAGTTATCGTCAAAAGCACGATTTAAAAAGCGGCAGACATATGGATGATGAATTGTTTGCTAGCATCCGGGAGCAAGTAGTTTTATATAAAGAAGACATGGAGCATGACGTGCAGTTGAAAATGGGCTTAAGCGTCATGTTGCATAAAATTAAAGGGGATATTTAAGCTGATTCCAGAAGATTGAATATCGTTTCAGTAAGTAGGATACTGTCATCGGCAAGGATGGCTGTATTTTTCTTATGGGAAGATTCGCGTTCAGATAATCACAATCAAATATTAGCCAAAGTTGAAGGGATATTAGACACTATAGGGAAAATAATAGTCAAAGTCCAAAAAATATTAGACAATGTGAAAATTTTAGCATCTACAATACATG
>JAAYHP010000423.1 GCA_012735355.1 Lysinibacillus sp.
GTCTTAGATTCCTTAAGACACCAACACATAATATCTGAAAAGTTAAAATTTTTTCAGTCATTAATTTTAGCAATGAATTAACTTCATTAAGCTATCGATAATAAAATCTATTTCTCTATCCTCTAAATCCGGATGAATAGGCAACGTCAACACATGCTCATACCACTTTTCTGCCGTAGGACAAATCCCCTTTTTATAACCCAATTTTTTATAATAAGGATGCCAGTAAACTGGAATGTAATGGACATGAACACCGATATTTAGTTCACGCATTTGATTAAAAATAGATTTACGGTTAAGGTTTTCACTTAGCTTAATCATATATAAATGCCATCCAGAACTCGTTCCTTCTAACTGCTTCGGTACTTGTAACAACGGTTCATTTGCAAAGGCTTCATTATAAGTGTTCGCAATTTCTCTTCTCCGAGCTAAAAAGGTATCAATCTTTTTCAATTGGGATAAACCCAAAGCAGCTTGAATATCAGTCATTCTATAATTAAAACCGAGATCCGCCATTTCGTAATACCAATCACCTTGTTCTAATGCATAAGGCGTTTTTTTAATCCCATGGCTTCGGAACAATTGTAGCTTTTCATAATACACTTTATTATTTGTTACAATAATGCCACCTTCTCCAGTTGTTATTGGTTTTACTGGGTGAAAACTAAACATTGTCATATCCGCTAAAGTACCCACTTTTTTTCCCTTATACTCCGCGCCAAAGGAATGAGCACCATCTTCAATTACTATCAAATTGTGCTTTTTTGCAATTTTCATAATAGAATCCATGTCAGCCGGTTGACCGGTAAAATCAACAGGAATAATTGCTTTTGTTTTCGGTGTAATTTTCTTTTCAATTTCAATAGGATCAATATTATATGTATGTTGATCTATATCAGCAAAAACGACTGTTGCGCCTAAATAGCGTACACAATTAGCACTAGCTGCAAAGGTAATTGGAGTCGTAATTACTTCATCCCCTTCACTAATGCCAGCAGCATAACAAGCGCCATGTAATGCAGCCGTTCCATTGCAAAATGCTACTGCGTACTGCGCTCCAACATAATTAGCAACTGCATCTTCAAATTCCTTTATTTTTGGTCCTTGAGTTAAGTATGAAGAACGTAATGTATCAATTACTGTTTCTATATCTTCATCTGTAATTGTTTGCTTCCCATAAGAGATAAATGTTTTATATTTTTCCATACTTGTCTCCTTTATAGGATTAAATAGTTAAGCCTAAAATAAATCAGAAAGTTTTAAAGGGGTACCTGCTTTAAAGTCCCTCACTGCTCTCTTACCTATTACTTCATCCCAATATTTTGGTTCTAAGCCATATCCAGGGCGTATTATTTTTATATTTTCTTTACAGAATTTTTCATCTTTTTTTATATCTTTTGATACATATTTTGAACGTCTGAATTTTAAAGATGCTTTTTCTTTTTCAGTTGGACCATAAGTAACTTTTCCTAATGCCAACCATGCTCGTTCTGTTTCCTCAACAAGTGCTTTCATTTCAGTAGGTTCCAGAGAAAAAGCAGCGTCAACACCACCATCAGCACGCGAAAGTGTAAAATGTTTTTCTATTACTGTTGCGCCTAGTGCTACACTTGCAACAGCAACACCAATTCCCAAAGTATGGTCCGATAATCCTACTTGCACATCTTCAAACAATTGTTTCATATGTGGAATAGTTAATATATTAGAATTTTCTGGAGTGGCTGGATAAGTACTTGTACATTTTAATAATACTAAGTCTTTACACCCAGCTTCTTTTGCTGTCCGAACTAACTCATCCAACTCTGCCAACGTTGCCATGCCAGTAGAGATTATCATTGGTTTTCCTGTTGAGGCAACCTTTTTAATTAATGGTAAATGGTTATTTTCAAATGAAGCAATTTTATATAATGGGACGTCCAATTCTTCTAAAAAATCAACCGCGGTTTCATCAAAGGGGGTACTAAACGCAATCAATCCAAGCTCTTTCGCTCGATCAAAAATTGGTTTATGCCATTCCCAAGGTGTATAAGCTTCATTATATAATTCGTATAATGACTTTCCCTTCCATAAACTCTCATTATCTTGAATCATGAAGTCTTTGGTTTCTACATTTAAAGTCAGTGTATCTGCAGTGTATGTTTGTATTTTTATAGCATGTGCTCCAGATTTAGCAGCAGCTTCAACTATTTCGAGTGCTCTTTCAAGAGATTGATTATGGTTACCTGACATTTCAGCAATTATAAATGGTTTTGTCGTATTATGAAGTAATGACGTATCAAAATTCATTTTATTTCCTCATTTCTTTTAATTTTGATACTGGAGTATCCCAACCATCAACTAATAAATGTTCAAATTCTTTAATATCTTTTTTAAAATGGATAGATCCTTCCTCTAAATTCTGAGGAGTTGAATTACATTTTCCTAGTCTAATTTCTGGCCATTTTTCAATAAAGAGAGCTTCAATTTCTTTCGATAATACGTCATAACTTTCTCGTAAAGTAATATCCCCAGAAAAATTAATTTCTTTTTGAGCAATGATTGGGCCAGTATCTATACCCTCATCTATATAATGGATCGTTACTCCTTTTTTTGTATTTTCTAGGAAACTCCAAAAGTTTGGATCTGCTCCTCTATTCCAAGGAAGAAATGAAATATGTAAATTTATGATTTTGTTCTTCATATAATCAATAATATCTTTTCCAATGATATGCCGATATCCATAACTAACAATAAAATCAAAGTCTTTTACAAAGTCTTTAGAAATTTTTTCTTCAGTTTGTATCACTTCATCAGAAAAACTCTCTAAAAATGTAATCATATGTTGTCTATTAGGGCCTAAATATAAAATTTTCATAATAAGACTCCCGGTTTACATAAAAGTTTCTATTTTATTTCTTTGTGTTAAAAGTAAATCTGTTTTTAATAGTAAATACTGTAATTGATTATGTAAAACGTGTCGATCCACTTTATCATAATGCCCCAGATAAGTTATTAACCCTTTCTTATGTAAAGCGTTGGCAATTTCAATTTGATTTTCTGCTACTGAAATTACAATTGATGGTAACAATAAATACATTCTTTCCCATGTTGTTGCTCCACCAGCTCCAATAGCCAAATCAGCTTTAAGCATCAATTCTGAAATGTTATTAATTTGGCAATAATAACTTGTACCCTTTATAGATTTACAGAGTTCCTTAATTTTTTCTTTGTTAGGATTCGATTTCCCAACTACTACATCTACCATCAATTCAAATTTTTCAATTAGTGGTTTTATCGCTTGTAATACTTTTTCGGTTTCATTTGTCGGGTCACTTCCACCAAAAAAGATAAATAATCTCTCTACTTTTCCATTAAAAGGTTTTACTTTTTTTCGTGCTAATTTAAATTCTTCACGAAGTAAGGCATATTTTGGTCCGAGCAATAACTTTGTATGTTTTGGAACTAATCCTTCATAACGACTATTCATATCTAAATAAAAATTTTGATCTAATAATAAGTCACAATCATGTTTACGATTCGCCAAATCATCAATTACCATAATTTCTTTTGTATATGGACGAATCTTCTTTTCCCACTTTTCCTCTATTGAGTAATGATCAATAACGACTTGTTTAACTACATATTTTTTTAAAATTTGGATTGTCTGTTCAGCATCTGTCTCCCAAAATTTTTCCGTGTACTCCCATAAAGGCTGTTTTACTTCAGGTAACGCAAATACTTTAAATCCATTCTCTTCTATTAATTCAATGCAATCGCCGTTTTTTCTTCTACATATAAACGCTATTTTATTCCCTCTATTTTTTTGTTGGTGTGCGTATGTCAAACATCTCATTACATGACCTGTGCCTATTTCTACTGAAGCATCCACTCTTATAAAGATGTACATTCCATCACCTAAATTTTCTTTTGTTCAATATGTGCATTAATGTTAAACCAACTAGGATTACGCTCCATTAACTCAATTACATCGAACATTGTAAAATATGGATTTTTTAAATATAAGTGCTCAAGGATTAATTTTATTAACTCAAAATCTTCTTGAGTATCTACTGTCCATCTATATTTACTATAATCAACGCTGTTGCATACTGTTCCAATGTTAAACTTATCCTTATTCATATAAATGTATGGAGTAACATGTTCGCGATCTCTCTCTAAATAGGCATGATGAAAAGCTTCTTTTAATGCACTATAAGAGAAAACTTCAACGTCTAAACCTCTTGGGTATGTACGTTTTATTGTATTTGAAACATAATCATATTTTTTTGAATCTAAAAAATATTGAATCGTTTTATCTACTATTTCAGGGTCTATTATTGGACAATCTGAAGTTATACGAACGATAATGTCTGCATGAAAATTAACGGCTGTTTCATAATATCGTTCCAAAACATTTAATTCTGATCCTCTATAATATGAAACACCAAAATTTTTGCAAAACGTTTCAATAACATTATCTTGTTCTTCAATCGTTGTAGCTATCACTATTTCATCAATCAATCGTGACGCTTTCAAACGTTGTAATTGATATAAAAGCAAAGGTTTTCCTTTAACCTCTTTCATAATCTTCCCTGGTAATCTTGTTGATCCCATTCTTGCTTGAACTATTGCCACGATTTTCATTTTTTCACCTTCGAAATAACACTTTTTACCGATTGAATTACATCCGTTACATCATCATCAGTCATTTTTGGAAAGAGTGGTAACGTTATAATTCTTTCATACAATTTCTCAGCCTTTGGTAAACTTCCCTTTTTATAACCTAGTTTTTCATAATAGGACAAGGTGTGAACAGGTATATAA
>JAAYHP010000424.1 GCA_012735355.1 Lysinibacillus sp.
ATATAATTGAAATATATGGAATAAAATATAATAATAGATTTATTTAATAATTTTTCATTTATTTCACATTGTTGTTAATAATCATTCACAATCAAGATAGGCACCTTTTTCTAAAAGATTTGGTATGATATAGACATTAATATTAAGGAGAGACAGATATGGCAACAGATATTAATGTCTTTTTTTCTTTCGGTGCAGGCTTTTTAAGTTTCATTTCCCCCTGTACGTTACCACTATATCCAGCTTTCCTATCATACATTACAGGGATGAGCTATGATGAACTGAAAAATGAAAAAGCAATGCTTCAAAGAAGAGCCATTCTTCATACGATCTTTTTCTTACTAGGATTTTCAATTATCTTTATTGTCCTTGGATTTGGAGCTAGATTGCTAGAAAGTTTCTTTTTAAATTACCAAGATTTAATTCGTCAAATTGGGGCTATTTTAATTGTTTTATTTGGACTTATGATTGTAGGATGGTTAAAAATTGATTTTTTAATGAAAGATCACAAAATTGAATTTAAAAATAGACCTTCTGGCTATATTGGAACGATATTGATCGGACTCGCTTTTGCAGCGGGTTGGACGCCATGTACTGGACCAATACTTGCATCTATTATTGCATTAGCTAGCATGAATCCAGGGTCTGGCATATGGTATATGCTTGCCTATGTACTAGGTTTTTCTATTCCATTCTTCGTGTTATCTTTCTTTATTTCCCGCTTAGGATGGATTCGAAAACATAGTCATATTATTGTGAAGATTGGCGGCTATGTGATGATTGGGATAGGGGTATTGTTATTCTTTGATGGAATGAATTATATTATTCGAATATTATCACCTATCTTTGGTGGCTTTACTGGTTTTTAAGTTAGTTGAAAAGATTTCAATTGAAACAAAGGGGATTTGTTCATGCATTCTGTATTAGTTGTAGATGATGCACAATTTATGCGTACAACTACGAGCAACATGTTTTTAGAATGGGGATTTAATGTGGTAGGCAATGCTTCTAATGGGGAGGAAGCGGTGAAATTATATAGAGAATACGAACCAGATATAGTTACAATGGATGTAACGATGCCGGTGAAGTCAGGCATTGAAGCTTCAAAAGAAATATTAAGTGAATATCCAGATGCAAATATTATTATGATTACTGCATTAGGACAACAACGATTGATTATGGAAGCTTTAGAAATCGGCGTGAAAGATTTTATTGCAAAACCAGTTAATGCCTCACAATTAAAGATAATTGTTAATAAAGTATTAAATACATATGATTAACTTAGTTGTGGTATATTAAAATAGTACTGCCTGTATTGTTAGAGACAGGCAGTTTTTTTAAGTAAATTGCATATGCCTATCGAGGAGGGGTTAAATGTTTGATAGAATACCTTCTCACTATTTAATTATCGCGAGTACGGTAATGGCTTTATTCATGAGTACCTTCGTCATCATGGTGAGATTGCGTTCACAAAAAAGACCGGTAAACACGAAAAAGATTCTTATTCCTCCAGTTGCAATGTCCACTGGAGCGTTGATGTTTATTTTCGAGGAGTTTCGTGTTACACCGCTTCAAGTTTTAGAGGCTAGTGGTGTAGGCATCTTGTTTTCTATCGTTTTAATTGCTACATCAAAATTCGAGGTTCGTAATAACGAAATATATTTAAAGCAATCGAAAGCTTTTTTTATGATTTTAATAGGATTATTAATTATACGTGTCGTTGGTAAATTATTGTTATCCGATTCCTTTGATGTAGGGGAACTTGCGGGAATGTTTTGGATATTGGCCTTTGCTATGCTTTGGCCTTGGCGTATCGCAATGCTCATTCAATTTAAGAAAATCGCAAAAGCACATATTATTCATTAATAATCATTAAGAGGTTGGGACATATAGCTAATTTAATTAAGAATCAGTGAAGAAGCATAGTAAAAAAATGATATGCAATCGAAAATTGATTGGAGTGACGGGGCGACTCCAACGGGAACAGC
>JAAYHP010000425.1 GCA_012735355.1 Lysinibacillus sp.
GCTGCTATGGCTTCTCTTAACGATTCTGAAATTTCGCTCGCAGATATTGTAATTGTTTTTGGCAATCCAGTCACTAAATCTCTTCCTCGAATATCCATTGTTTCATCGATATCATCAACGCGGGCAGTCCCAATTTCTATTTTTAATTGTTCCGCTGTTCGTTCTCCAATCGGTAAATTATTCGTTTTACGAATATAACTAATGATTGATTGATCCATAGCATCTCCAGCAATTCTTACCGATTCGCTCGTCACGATACCACCAAGGGAAATCACCGCAACTTCCGTCGTACCTCCTCCGATATCGACAACCATGGAACCCGTTGGATCCCATACAGGTAAATCGGCACCGATTGCCGCAGCAAAAGGTTCTTCAATCGTAAAGGCTTCTTTTGCTCCAGCTTGACGGGCAGCATCAATGACAGCACGCTGTTCAACAGATGTAATGCCATATGGTACACAAATCATCACATTTGATTTTTTCCAATTCGAACCTGAATTTTTTAATGCTTGTTTTAAATAATATTGAATCATAGCAGTTGTAATATCGAAATCTGCTATAACCCCTTCCTTCATTGGGCGAATGGCTACGATGGAACCAGGTGTACGTCCAATCATGTTTTTCGCATCATTTCCAACTGCAACGATATCTCCTGTTTTCGTATTTTTCGCTACAACAGATGGTTCGCGTAAAACAATTCCTTTTCCTTTAACAAAAACTAATGTATTCGCTGTTCCGAGGTCAATACCACCGTCTTTTTGTCCTAATCCAAACAAATTTTGTACTCCCTTTCTATTGCACCTTTCTTTCTCTAAGACTGTGCAAAATCATAAGTTTTATTATAGCGGATAATGTCGAAAAATTATAGTGTCACAAGTATCTTTTACCTGTAATTCTTGCCACACTTTTTTAATCGCAATTATCATTGTATTTCGAAATAGTTTCTGATACAATGAAAAAAATTATGTAAGTGTTTACAATCTCATTACAAAACTACCTAATTGAAAAGACGAAATGAAATTTTTTTGGTTCGCTGTAATACACTTGTCATATAAAAAGTCGAAAATCCAAAAAGACGAGGACTTTCGACTTTTTTAGCATAAAATTGTCATATTTGAAACATTTAAATATATCCTTGCTCTTTTAAACTAAAATATTGATGGTCTCCTATAATAACGTGATCAATTAAGTCAATGCCAATTATAAAACCTGCTTCTTGAAGTCTCTTCGTCACTTCAATATCTTCAGGACTCGGCGTAGCATTTCCGGAAGGATGATTGTGGGCACAAATAATCGAGGCTGCTGATCGCTTTATTGCTTCTTTAAAAATTTCACGAGGATGGACGATGGAAGAATTGAGACTACCTATAAAAATCGTTTGTTTATGAATCACTTGATTTTTCACATTTAAATAGAGGGCAACGAAATGTTCTTGTTGCAGGGAAGACATTTCCGGCATCAAGAAAGAAGCTGCATCTTTTGGGGAACGTATCGTAAAGCGGGAGTCGACTTGTTTTTGTGAAAGCCTCCTACCCAATTCAATGGCTGCCAGTAGTTGCACTGCCTTGGCTTCACCTATTCCTTTAATCGATACGATTTCTTCTAATGTTGCATGTTTTAATTCATGGAATTTTTCAAAGTAATTCAATACACGATTCGCTATAGATAGTACAGATTCGTCCTTCGTTCCTGTTCTGAGTATAATCGCGATCAGTTCTTGATTGGATAAGCTTTGGGGTCCTTGTTTAATTAGCCTTTCCCGAGGTCTGTCATCGACATGTAAATCTCGAATCCTAAGCTCTGGAAAAGTGCTAACGGACATTCGCTAAACAACCTCCTATAGTGATATAATTTCTAACTCCACTAATTTTTCAAACAGTGTGGCAATGGGAAGTCCAACAACCGTGTTATAATCCCCTTCAATGCGATCAATAAATAATGCACCGCCTGTTTGAATGCCGTAACCACCAGCTTTATCGAAGGGATCTTTCGTATCTACATATTTTTCAATTAATGTTTTTGATAGCTTTTTAAAATAGACATTCGTTACTTCTACAAATGTATAGGCTTGTCTATCTTTCGTAATAATCGCTACCGCTGTCATCACTTCATGCTTATTCGATGAAAGCTTTTCTAAATGTTCTATAGCTTCCTCTCTCGTTTTTGGCTTATGCAAAAGTTCATTATTAAAAACGACGATTGTATCTGCACCAATCACCGTTTTTCCAGGGTTTCTGCTTGCCACATCTTGGGATTTTAATAACGCTACTTTCTGAACATAATCTTTAAAGTCTTTACCTTGTACAGAAGTTTCTTCCACATTACTTGTAATCACTTCAAAAGGTACACCTAAATGTAAAAACAATTCTTTTCTTCTTGGTGAGGCTGACGCTAAAACGAGTTGTTGTTGTGTATTAAATTTCATTTCCATTCCTCCTATACATAATATAGCCGAGGAATCGATTTTTGAAAAATTTATCTCCCTATTAGAAAGATAAAATTTGCCCCCTTTTTACCCTTTAAAATTCGATTTTCAAACATTCATTTTCGGTAAAATAATGGGCTAAAAGATGCATACGAACTACGCTTAAATCCTTTGAAATGCTTGATAATGCAAAGGTTAACGTCTGCCAATCAGAAGGTATATTGTCCGGAATTTCGACACCCTCAAAATAAAATTTTGCAGGATCATTGCTTTTTAATAATGACGGGAGATTTTTTAATTCATCTTGTTCACAACTAGCAGCAGAGAATCGAAAAGCTTTTGTAAAGGAAGGTGGATCATCTGACGGCACAATATCTTCTTTTGTAGTAGACACCCCTGACCAAACATAAAAGGTACCATCTATATCAACGACAGCACTCGTATTTAAACTTGCATAGCCATATACAAATTCTGTCGCCGCCTCAAAACTAGAAAATACACCATGTTGTTTAGCATAAAACTGTTCGGTAAATCCTTCATTGGCTACAAATCCATTATCCTCCCTTTGCTGCGAAGTTACTGGAATCATATCTTCATCTAATTGAGAAC
Organism: Lysinibacillus sp.; assembly: GCA_012735355.1. Classification (GTDB taxonomy): domain Bacteria; phylum Bacillota; class Bacilli; order Bacillales_A; family Planococcaceae; genus Ureibacillus. The sequence continues at coordinate 3,035 of JAAYHP010000425.1, forward strand.
TCGTAAACTGAGAGTCCATAGAATTTAGTAGAAGAATAAATAATAGAACTCCGACAATTCCTGTAACAGACCCTAATAGAGCTGCTTGCATCATTTCTCTACGCCCGATAATCTTTGGAAATTTCATTGGAATCACCCCTAAATATGTAAGAAGCACTCATGCCAACTTTTGAAAGAATACAGTTACTTATTTAATATGTTTTACATCCTTCAAAAATGAGTATCAACTATTTTTCAATGATAAATATTTATATTAAAACGATGTAAAGTATTTACACATTAAAGGTGATTAAAAAATAAAACCGCAGAAATATTTTCCGAAACTCGGCGAATACCTCGATAGAAAAGGGCAAAATTTTTAGACTAAAGGGAATATATCCTGAAAGTGGGCTGGTCGAATATCAATTTACACTGACGTTCGTACAGCCCCTTGTCATTAAACATGTATTAGCTTGCTTCGGATTTCGGCAAGTAAATAGAGCGACCCGGTTACAAAGGTGATCCCGTTAAAATCGGTCGAAGATTGAATAAAGGATACGCTATCATGAAGTACTTCTTTTTTCTTCGCGTTCGATAAATCGAATAGTTGTTGCGCCTTAGCAGCTCGAGGATTTTCGAAATCGACAAAATAAAACTCATCACTTATCCTTTCCAGTAGCTTTAGAACCGTCTTGACATCTTTATCAGCGACCATCCCAATAACAAACCGAATGTTTTCATTTGGAAACTGTTGCTGAATTGTTTTAACAAGCTTTTCTACACTGGCAGGATTATGGGCACCATCAAAATAAACCTTAGGATACACTTGCTCAAAACGAGCTGGCAACGTTGCATTTGCTACTGCATTTCTAATGAAATCGTCGTTCACTTCTAAATGAAAGGTTTTTGCCACTTCGAAAAAAGCAGTGATGGCTAAAGACATATTGTGCCCTTGATGATTTCCAAGCAACCTTCTTTGTAGTTGAGCAATATTTTTATTGTTTTGGTTATTTGTGTACCTTTCCCCTTGGAAATCTTGTTCCAAATGAAAATGTTCTCCATAAACATATAGAGCTGACTGTTCTTCCACAGCTTTTTCCTTTACGACCGTAACAGCATCAATAGGCAATTGTCCAATGATAACTGGCTTTCTGTATTTAATAATTCCTGATTTATGATGAGCAATCTTCTCAATCGTATCCCCAAGTATGCGAGTATGTTCTAGTGCAACGCTTGTGATAATCGAAACAATCGGATTCTCCACTAC
>JAAYHP010000426.1 GCA_012735355.1 Lysinibacillus sp.
ATATTAATTATACAACATACGGCAGGAAATGAATTTTTGTTCAGTTTTGGAAAGGAAATATACTATAAAACATTATTTTCCTGTAATAATTTCGTAAATCGGTAAAAGCTTTTCGAAAGTATCTTCTGTTATGTTTAAAAATTCTTCCGAAGATAGATTTATGCATTGTTCACGAGGAATATGACGACCAACTAAAAATTCACCTTTTTTTACGTCGCGTAAACGCACTAAAAGCTCGTTTAACTTGCCATCTAAAGCATCCTTTAAAGGAATTGCCTCGGGAGACATGTGATCACCAGAAATAATAAAATCGTCAGGAAGCTCGTGAAAAGCTTCGATGGAATTTAATAAGCGATTAGCCATGACAGCTTTTTGAGGAGCTTCATAAATAATTGCAACAACGATGAATAAATGTGAATTCCATAACCCAATTTGAAAATGAGGAAGTGATTTATATCCTCGCTTATAAGGAGCAAATGCTACCCAAGAATCTTTAGGAGGATTGATTGTTCTTCGAGCATGTTTTGCAACATGGGCAAAAAATTCTTCACCAGTTTTTGCGCTGAAATATCCTGAAAAGTGGTTTCCTAGTGCTTCAAATTTTGGTCGCACAATCGTTTTAAGTGCATCCATACGATGATCTAGTCCTTCAATTGTAAATACGTCGAAGTCTGATTGTGTCCATTGTACTTCAATCATGTTTAAATTCTCCTTTTGAATTGTATGTTTATTTTCAATGGTTTTTGGGAAAAATCTTGTAACAATAGCATTTATCCTTGTGACAAAATTTTTTGGAAAGGAAAGTGATTGTTCATGAAACAAATGATTAAAATTATCCGCAAAGTTGATATTGAGAAGCAGTACGAAGAAGTATTACGCTTGGAATTAGATTATGAATTGGCGTCCCTTTATTCCGCAATGCAAAATAATGACACGAAAGAAATGGAAAGATGTAATAAGCGTTTAAAGGAAATTCAAGATGAATTAGATGGTTTGCACGCTTATGTGTAAACATTTTCCCTTCCACTAGAATCACTTGCTATGTTTACTTTTGGCAAGTGATTTTTTTATTGCATTCAAATATTTATTAAGATTTTTCCTTCTACATTTCCTAACCTTCTTAGTGAAAGTATATAATAACATTGTAAAAATATACAAAATAAAGGTTTCTACTTTATTAAAGCAGAATATTATGAAACTTTTAAAAAAATAGAAGTTCTTTTCTAGGAATAATGGTAAAATGAAGAAGTAGTTTAAAAAATAGAAAGTTTCAGATAAATTATAAGTTCTCATGCTTTATTAATACTGCTGAGCGATTTTGAAGGTAGGTAATGTGTGATGGATTTAGGAAGAATCAATGAATTTGCGTTAGAAATGATTTTTGATGCAGGAAAATATATACGTGCTTCTTTTTCGCAAGAGTTAATTATAGAAACAAAATCTGATTTTAAAGACATTGTCACAAATATCGATCGGGAAATTGAACAGTTTTTTGTAAATAAAATAAAAATGAGAGACCCTTCCCACAAGATTTTAGGAGAAGAGGGGATGGGAGACAATATTGTTACACTAGATGGTCCCGTATGGATAATTGATCCTATTGATGGGACGATGAATTTCGTTAAGCAACATCGCCATTTTCTAATTTCAATAGGCTTTTATGTTGATGGTGAGGGAAAGTTAGGGTATTTGTATGATGTAATGCGGAATGAAATCATATACGCCATTCGAGGTGAAGGAGCGTTTATTGATCATCGTAGAATTCGCAAATTAATGCCTTTAACTATTGAAGAAGCGGTGATTGGGATCAATGCTAGCTGGGTAATCCCAAATGATAAAATTAACCATGAAAAAATGATTCAATTAATTAAAAAGGTGCGGGGAACGCGGTCATATGGATCTGCTGCAATGGAAATCTCTCTAGTAGTAACAGGGAAGCTAGATGCGTACTTGTCGATGCGGCTGGCACCGTGGGATGTCGGTGGCGGAATGGTGATTGCGGAAGAAGTGGGCGCTGTTACGAGCAATTTAAAAGGAAAACCCTTCAATTTATTGACTCATGATACATTTCTAATTGCCAATCCTTCGATTCACAAAATATTGTTAGATCAATTTATAGAGTTGAAATAATAAAAAAGGTGCTCGGCGAATAGTAGTCGAGCACTTTTCACATTTTATTAAAGAAGTCCGTTTTCTCGGAATTTCCGTTTCGTTCGAAAACCAATTCCCATTACAAAGCCTAATGCAGCAACGCTTGCAATGATAGCAAAAATACTTTGAATCGCAATGGCATAGCCGATAGATATCATGGAGAGAAGTGCAGCCAAGGCAAATATAAACATTACTACTTTAGCTTTATTCATGAATAGCGCCCCCTTATATAAAGGTTAATATTTAATAATATAATATTTCTGAAAAGGACAAAATTTTTATTCTTGTGTTATAATAGCACAGTTAATCTCATGAAAAAAGAATATGGAGTGGAAATATGACAAAATTACGTGAAGATATTCGCAATATTGCAATCATCGCCCACGTTGACCATGGTAAAACAACTTTAGTGGACCAATTATTAAAACAATCTGGAACTTTTCGTTCAAATGAATATGTTGAAGAGCGAGTAATGGACTCAGGAGACATAGAACGTGAACGTGGAATTACTATTTTGGCAAAAAATACAGCCGTTAATTATAAAGACACAAAAATTAATATTTTAGATACACCAGGACACGCTGACTTTGGAGGCGAAGTTGAGCGTATTTTAAAAATGGTTGATGGTGTTTTACTTGTTGTTGATGCTTACGAAGGATGCATGCCCCAAACGCGCTTCGTGTTGAAAAAAGCATTGGAACAAAAATTAACACCGATCGTAGTCGTAAATAAAGTCGATAAGGAATCTGCTCGCCCACTGGAAGTAGTAGACGAAGTATTAGATTTACTAATTGAATTAGGTGCCGATGAAGAGCAACTAGAATTTCCTGTTGTTTACGCATCCGGTGTGAATGGGACGGCGAGTTTAGATCCGGATCCTTCCACTCAAGAAGACAATTTGCAGTGTTTATTTGATACGATTTTAGAAACAATCCCTGCTCCAGTTGATAATTCTGATGAACCTTTACAATTCCAAGTAACGATGCTTGATTATAACGATTATGTAGGACGTATTGGTGTTGGCCGTATTTTCTGCGGTTCCATCCACGTTGGACAATCTGTAGCGTTAATGAAATTGGACGGCAGTGTGAAACAATACCGAGTGACAAAATTATTAGGCTATTCAGGTTTGAAACGAGAAGAAATTGAATCAGCTAGTGCAGGAGATATCGTAGCCGTTTCAGGGATGGATGATATTAACGTTGGTGAAACAGTTTGTCCTGTTGAACATCAAGAAGCTTTACCAGCTTTACGCATTGACGAACCAACATTACAAATGACTTTCTTAGTAAATAACTCTCCATTTGCTGGCCGAGAAGGTAAATTTGTTACAGCAAGGAAGCTTGAAGAACGTTTAAAACAACAGTTAGAGACGGATGTTTCATTACGAGTGGAAGATACGGATTCACCAGATGCTTGGATTGTATCCGGTCGTGGAGAATTGCATTTATCCATATTAATTGAAAACATGCGCCGTGAAGGATATGAATTACAAGTGTCAAAACCGCAAGTAATTATTCGCGAAATCGATGGTGTGAAATGTGAACCGATTGAACGAGTGCAAGTGGATGTGCCAGAAGAACACGTTGGTGCTGTCATTGAATCGTTAGGAAACCGTAAAGGTGAAATGCTCGATATGTCAAACAATGGCAATGGACAAACTCGTTTAATTTTCATGGTACCTGCTCGAGGACTCATCGGATATACGACGGAATTCATGTCCATTACAAAAGGGTATGGTATTATTAACCATACATTTGATAGCTACAAACCGGTTGTTCAAGGTCGTGTTGGTGGACGTCACAATGGTGTACTTGTGTCAATGGAAACTGGAAAAGCATCAACTTATGGTATGATGCAAGTGGAAGACCGTGGTATACTATTTGTAGAGCCAGGAACGGAAATTTACGAAGGGATGATTGTTGGGGAACATAATCGTGACAATGACCTTGCAGTAAATATTACAAAACAAAAGCAAAAAACAAATGTCCGTTCCGCTACAAAAGACCAAACATCCGTTATTAAAAAACCGAGAATTTTAACGTTGGAAGAAGCGTTGGAATATTTAAATGACGATGAGTATTTGGAAGTAACACCAGAATCGATTCGTTTACGTAAACAAATATTAGATAAAAACGAAAGAGAAAAAGTAGCGAAAAAGAAAAAATACGCTGAACAAGTATAATTCTTTCTTTTAAAGTATGAAAGGTGTTGTTCGAATTGAAGCTTTTCAGTTTGATATTAGCGTCTGCACCAGTACTTAGTGATACAGAACGAGTGTTTAATCGCATGTCACCGATTACTCGTTATGTTTACGAAAGTGCTCCAAGCAATACAACTGCAGGATATATTATCTTTTTCTTAGTTTTCATCTTATCTGCAATAGTGTATAAACTCGGCTTTGCGAAAAAACTTAGTTTAGGTAAAAATATAATTATTTATATTTTCCTATTTTTAGGTTGTATTCTACTAACATTCTTCGCGATTTTCTTGCCAATGATTGAAGGATTAATTGTTGCAGCACTTGTATTAATTCTTTATAAAATTCGTTTATGGCGAGAGAAGAAGGAAGAACAAGAAGCTTAATTTGTATGTGGAAAAATGTGATTCCAGATGCATTAGAATATTAGGTAGTTTATTATTGATTAGGGATCCTATCGCTATTCAATTACAATTCCTATGAATGAATTTGCAAGTAGCAGTGTCTTTTAAGTAATAGAAGAATCCCTGTCACGTCACAGAAAAAATGAGCTTAGATGAAGAGCGAATTGAGAAAACGTTGTGTTTTCCCAATTCGCTCTTTTTTGGTAAATAGAGTAAATGTTAAACATTATAAGTCGTTAGAGATTTCACAGAAATAAGGAATTTCTATGTGTGGGGGAGAGAGTATCTACCCCAAGTATGCTATTTGTACGAGAGGAGAGGATATTTTCACGAGCAGGGAGAGTATGTGCACGAGCAAGAGTGATTTCCGCACAAGCTGGTGTGCTATCTATACAAGTGAAGAGAGTATTCACACAAGCAAGGAGCGTATCTACACATGCCGATGTGCTATTCACTCAAGAGGAGAAAGTATTCGCTCAAGATTGAATTTTTCTCCCATCTTTAGGTAATCACACATTTTTTCTCCTTCGCATAACCTACTCTTGATAATTGAAAGAACTACGAAATAAGGAGGTAAGAGGGATGAAATGGTGGAAAATTAGTCTTGCTGTCATGTTGATAGGGATAATGGTTATCTTTGCTGCTTGTGGAGAAAAAGAGATGACAAAAGTGAAAGTAGGGGAAGTAACGCGTTCGATTTTCTATGCACCACAATACGTTGCGATTTCCAATGGAT
>JAAYHP010000427.1 GCA_012735355.1 Lysinibacillus sp.
GCCCACGACATATCGTCATTGGCAATATAATTTTCAATAGCTGTTTCAAGGCGATCAATCGCTCTTTTAGGAGAAACAATATGAGGTAGACAATAGGCATTTTCCGGGATTTCATTACATAAATTCAAGTCATTTAACATATCTTGAAAATCGCTTTTTACGCTTCCATGGATTAAATTAATTCCTAAGGAAAATAACATTTCTTTCGTTTGATCCGTTTGATAAGAAACTTTAAAATTTGCACCTAACCATGGGAATAGAGTAGCACCCTTTTCATTTTCATACATTTGGACGAATGAACCTAAATCTTTTGTTGCTTTAAAAATTTGATGCATTCGCATGGAACCATAATGAATGTATTCTCCTCGAATATCTCCACTCGATTCTCTATCAGTAATAAATGTTACTTTTAATGGGTTCGCCTCCCCATTGGTAGCTTCAATAAATTTCCAGTAAAATGGCCGATTCATAATTCGCTTATCAATATCTGCTGTTAATTGGACTGTTAAATAACTTGGACTTTCTTCTATAATCTCGCAATTGGTTTCTGTAAAAAAATTGTGTAAATATTGATGCACTTCGTTTGCTAACATCTTCTCCACTCCTTCCAAGCTTCAGAGTTACGTGAACCCGAGCTGATCTTCCATTCCAAAATCTTCGAATTGAAAGTTCGGAACAAAGGATGGAGATTTATTCGGAACAAAGGATGGAGATTTATAAATTGGTTCATCTTCCCGATTTGTCAAAATATCATCCAACTCACCAACAACTTTTTCAAACACATCTATTTTATTCGTTAATAAATCAATGATACGGTCTTCAATCGTATTTTGAATCGCTAAATTGTATATATGCACATCACATTCTTGACCAAGCCTGTGCACGCGACCAATTCGCTGCTCAATTTTCATCGGATTCCAAGGTAGGTCAAAGTTAATGACGTGATGACAAAATTGAAGGTTGATTCCTTCCCCTCCAGATTCCGTTGCGATTAATACATCAGCAACATCTTGGAATAATCTCCGCATCCAATCTCGTTTATTTTTACTAAACTTTCCGTTAAATAGCACACTTGTAATTCCTTTTTGATGTAAATACCATTGCAAGTAATGTTGTGTCGCACGGTATTCGGTAAATATAATCACTTTATCGTTAGCTTTTTGAATAATTTCATAGGTTTTTTCAGCTTTACAGTTGATTTCTAGATTGGCTAACTTTTCTACAATTTCTTCTATATAATCGATTTCTTCTTTCGTAATCGCCTTCTCCTTCATTTTCATTAATGTTAAATAAGCAGCTTCTTTACTAGAGCACATCTCTTTTAAAATCGTTGTCATTGCAAAGGAATTAGCAAATACTGTCGTACGTTCCTTTAATTGCTGAATCATGTCATATACTTCTTTTTCTTCCGTCGTAAATTTAATAGGAATCGTCTGCACATTCCTTCCTACCCATTCAATGCCTGTATCTTGGCGTCGATTTCTAATCATTACTTGATTAACAAGCTCTTTTAAATTTTCATCATCTTGTAAACTTTTAAAGGAAGACTGAAAGCTTTCCACGTTCCCTAAATGACCAGGCTTTAATAAAGAAACGAGATAAAAAATTTCAAATATATTATTTTGAATCGGTGTAGCAGTTAACAATAAACAAAACTTCTTTTTAATCCCTTTCACAAATTCATAAGCTTGAGTTTTATGATTTTTTAATTTGTGGGCTTCATCAATAATAATCATGTCATAGTTTTGTTCATAAATCTTTTCCCGATAAGGACTTCTTTTTGCCGCATCCATGCTCATGACGACAAAATCATATTGTTCAAAAGGAACGTTTTTCTTTCTACAACCAATGGCAGGTATAAAAAATTTACTATTCAATTCATCTTCCCATTGGGTTAATAGAGAAGCAGGAACTAATATTAATGCTTTTTTCACTAAACCGCGAATGATGTATTCCTTTAAAATCAATCCAGCTTCGATCGTTTTACCAAGTCCTACTTCATCGGCTAAAATGGCCTTTCCGTTCATTTTTTCGATGACTGTTTTTGCTGCATCTATTTGATGATCAAGGAGTTTTAAGTTCGTTAAAAATTTCGGAGCCTGTAATCCTGAAAACTCTGTAATCAATTGATCTTTTTCAACTTCATAAGCCATTTGATAAAGGGGCCATCTATCCCATGGTCCACCCGCTTCTAGACGACGTGCAAACTCTTCTTTCCATTCCGATGATTTTTGAATCAACATCTAGAGTTCACCTCACTTAAATATAGAATGTCCAAAATTTTAAAAGCTATGTTATATGCTTGCAATGTATGATTTTCCAAACATTCTCGATGGAAAAGAAGAACGAAAAATTGCAAAAGTTGCAATGACTACTTTCAAACCTTCATGCGCAAAATGACTGCAAGGAGGTGAAAAAGTTGAGTAAAAATAATAAAAAAACGTTAAATGAAAGAAATCATAACCCTTTTGAAACATATAAACATTTACACACGAATAAAACGAGTCATCAAGATAATCCAGAAGACAATACAGCTGAAATATCGGAAGAATTCGACTCAAAAGTTAAAAACAAAAACAATGCAACAAACCATGATAAAACCCAAAAATCAAATAAAATTCGTCAATCATAATCATTGGATTGTCGCTCATTCTCCTTATCAATAGGAGGTACTCCAATGAACAAAAATCAAAAGGTAATTCATATACATCAACCCCATCAATACTTCAATATGTATATTGGAAATAATCAAAATGTAGATCGATTAAATTTTGAACATAAAGAACGAGTGGCGTCGGAAAATAAAATTATTCCCATTGAAAAATTCTTAAATAAATAAATAAATAAATAAATAAAC
>JAAYHP010000428.1 GCA_012735355.1 Lysinibacillus sp.
GAGGAGGCTCGAGTCGGGCCCGTGGAAAGCGTCCCCGGAACGGAAATCAATTTTCAGTTTAATATCAAAAACTCATCATTTTCTTTTAAGAGAAAATGATGAGTTTTTACTTTTGTCCCAACCTCTATTTGCATATGTTTTATTACATTGCTTGTTCTTCTTCATTTTCATTTTCGTGGGCTGTCACTAAATAAAATAGATCTTTTGTAATTTTGTATAGATCATATTTATTTTCGCCTGCATTAATTTCCTCGTATAAAGCTGGATGTAATTCATTGGCGTAAGTTACATATTGCAACTTTAAGGAGGCCCGTTTTGACTTTTCATTTTCTTTTCGGATTCTTAAAAATACAGTGTGAAAATTATAGTTGAAAAATAGTTCCGTTAAAAATTCCTTTTTTGCTATTTGGTTATAACCTTTACCTTGAAATGGTGCTCCAATCCATGTGCCAAGAAAACCAGCCCCATCTTGAATATCGTACAAACTTATTGTACCGATTGGCTGGCCCCATTCATCAATAATTGTTCTTGAAATTGTTTTTCCTAAAGCTTCTTCTTCGATAATTTGTTTTGTCATAAACATGTATTCCTCAGCGCTCGTTGCTTTATGACGAACAAACGGGAAAACCGATGGGTGAATTAGCAATTGATATAATTCGTTCGTTTCCATTAAGTCACGATGTTTCAGCATATAAAACGCCTCCTTTTTAGGATAGTTGCAAAAGAAGTCAATAAAACTAAGAACAACAACAAAAGACAGCCTAAAAGAATCAGACGTTATAAACTATAGAAATAAATCCATAGTTTTCCCGCATTCATTTCGATAAAACTATCATTCTTTTTTCAACCACACCATCTTATAATAAAAATATTGCGGCATACAAGATTTTTTTTTAAAAAAACGGTTTTTTCTGTGTAAAGTTTGTGAACAAAATGCTAATAGCATAATATATGGTCAATAGTTGATTCAAAAGTTTATTAGAATTATTATATATATAACGGATTAAGTAAAAAGTATGATTGGGATTTATGTCGATGTTCCTATATTTACATAGTAATATTACGATTGTTTTTTCTATATAATACCATCGTAAAGATTTGTTAAAACTAGGTAAATTTGACGAAAATTTTAAAAATAAAGTTTGGGAAAATAGTTTTTCAAACTGTCAATTCTTTAATACATCTGAAAGGATGTTTGTTGTAATATAGGAATAAAATAAAATATGAAGATTGCAATTAAATTGCCACAAAATAAACGTTTTTTTATAAAATAGTTCAAATATACTGTATGTATAAACAATTCATTCTGAGTTTAAAAATAAAAGTCGAAAAGATATCAGATGAAATATACAACTTTGTGAGATTTCATTTGTTCTCTTTTATGGCGATAAGGTGGTGTACAAATGAATTTACAAATACTTGAAAAGGCACAATTTGATTTACTTTTTAACAATAGCAATGACTTTGTAACTTTATTAAAAAAAGCCGATAATGACTATCAAATTATTTATGTGAATAAAAAAATGCACAGTTATTTTAGAAAAGATTTAATCGGCAAAAATCTTACGGATTTAGTACCACAAGATCGCTGTTCAACTCTTATTAATCACTACAATTTGGCTATTTGTAAGAAACAACAAATTGATTTTTTAGAATACTTCGAGAAAAATTCGGACTTACGAAAATATCGATTTTCCGTTTTACCAATTATTCACAATGATTCGAACTATTTATTAGTTTTTGCTAAAAAGATTCCTATAGAATCGAATGTGGAAAAAGAATTACGACTTTCGAATGGATTGTCCAACTTTAAACGGGTGATTCAAAGTGCAGCAGAAATTTCCATCACAGATACAGAAGGAACTATTATTGATGTTAATGATCAATTCGTTGAGCGGACGGGATATAGTAGAGAAGAATTAATCGGAAATAATCATTCCATTATTAATTCTCGCTATCATACGGATGAGTTTTTTAATAATCTATGGTCTACCGTTTTAAATGGGGAAATTTGGCGTGGAGAAATTTGTAATCGTACAAAGCACGGCACTCTGTACTGGGTGGATACAACCATCATACCTTTATTTGATGAAAATGGGAATATTCATCAAATCATTTCTGTTAATTTTGATATAACAGAGAAGAAGCGAATGTTGACGGAATTGCGCAATGTAGAGCGCATGTTTAGAATGATTACGGAAAATACAAACGATTTAATTGTCATTACAAATGAGGATGGCATCATATTATATGTTTCGAATGCCTATGAGCGAAAGTTAGGTTATAAAGAAGATGAATTAATTGGTCAATTTTATACAAAAACATTATCTAAAGAAAGCAAAGAAATTTGGAACAATGAATTGCTAAATATTGAATTTAGTGCTAATTCAAAAATTGAATTAATACACGAATCAAAAGATGGTAAACAATTATGGACAGAATGTAATTATACGGCGGTGAAAGATTACATTCGCAATCGTGGTACACAAATCATCATGGTAGCAAGAGAAATTACAGAACGAAAAGAATTTGAAAATAAACTGCTCTTTTTAGCTTACCATGACTCGTTAACCCATCTACCAAATCGAAGATATTTACAAAAAGAGTTTCCATATATAATTGAAAAGGCAAAATCACTGAAACAATCTATCGCTGTTTTATATGTGGATGGTGACAATTTTAAAGCGGTGAATGACCGTTTTGGGCATGATGTAGGGGACGAATTTATAAATGAATTCGGAAAGTCGCTATCTAGAAGTGTCCGTTCCAATGATCTTGTCGTACGGATCGGTGGAGATGAATTTGTCATTGTATTAACAGGACTCGACAGAAACGAAGTAAAGCGAGAAGAACAAGTGAAACAAATTATATATCGTATTCACGAAGTATTAAAAATTGGTTGGACAATCAATGACCATTTATTTACTCCGACAGCATCCATCGGTGTTGCATTTTATCCAGATCATGGTGTAAAACTAAATGATTTGTTAGAATGTTCTGATAAAGCGCTATATGATATAAAAATGGATTCAAACGATAAGTTTAAATTTTATGATAAGAAGGAAATCTAAAAAATGAAAAAGAGCCACAATTTGAGTTAAACTTAAATTGTGGCTTTTTTCGTGAATTGAACGAAAGTGAGTCTGAGGAGTGAGACTCTAATTATGAAAAAAGTGTTTAGGGGTGTCTTGTAATATTAATATACCCCTTTTTATTAAACTTAAACCTTTATGAAAGGTGATTGCATGCAAAAAAAAATATTGCTTATTGAAGATGAAAAAAACATTGCTCGCTTTATCGAATTGGAACTTATGCACGAACGATTTATTGTGACAACGTGTTATGACGGTAGAGATGGATTAGAAAAAGCGCTAGAAGAGACTTTTGATTGTTTATTGATTGATGTCATGTTACCGGGTTTAAACGGTGTAGAAGTGTGCAGAAGGGTTAGAGCGAAATCGGATGTGCCGATTATTTTATTGACCGCACGGGACGCAATCATGGACCGGGTAGCAGGACTGGACGCTGGGGCTGACGACTACATTGTCAAACCTTTTGCTATTGAAGAATTGCTAGCTCGCATTCGCTCCATTTTAAGAAGAGTAAACAAAAGTGAAACAAAGGAAGAATTGATTCAAGTAAGGGAACTCATAATCGATACCGCGTCCTATGAAGTGACATTTGAAGGAAAGAAATTAGAATTAACGAAGACTGAATACGATCTATTAAAGTTGTTATGTGAAAATAAAAATCGTGTTTGTACTCGAGAATTGATATTGGAATCTGTTTGGGGATATCAGTCGGAAGTCGAAACGAACGTAGTTGATGTATATATTCGTCACTTGAGAACAAAATTAAAAACTGAAAAATCGCCTTACATAGAAACCGTTCGCGGTGTTGGGTATGTGGTGAGGGAATGAAGAAAATTAAAATTAATTTGTCGTTGAAAAAGAAGTGGATGTTATCTACTGGGATCGTGATTTTTTTAAGTTATACAGCAATTTGTATCGTCATATATTTAGCTCTTTATACATGGTTAATTCATCATGAAGAAATAAAAGCGGTTCGAACAGCGGATGATTTGACTAGTTATTTCAACGACCAAGATCATTCCTTTTCTATTATAGAATTTCAAGAAAATATCGGATTATTGAAAATGATTGTCCATCAAAATCAAACAATACGAATTTTTAATTTAGATGGTTATGAAGTGTTGCGGATAAATGATTATTCACCAAGTGCAAAAATAGATGCATCTTTACTTCAATTCGAGAATACGGTAGTGACAAAAGAAAAGTTGGATGGAAATGATGTTTTTGTCATCGAACGACTAGTTCAAATTGGTAATTTTACTGGCATTTTGCAATTAATTCATCCGTTAAACACATTTCAATCTATGATGAGATATGTATTAACGGCAATGGTGATAGCTGGTGTCGGTGCATTGTTTATTGCCATGAGCATTAGCTATACTTTAGCGAACTTATTAATGAAACCGTTAAAGGATTTGCGTGATTCCATGGCACAAGTGAAAGAAAAAGGTTTTCAAGAGGATATTCACTTTACGTATCATGTTGATGATGAGATTGGAGACTTGCTAAAAATTTATCGGTCGATGATGGAAGAATTACAAACCTCTTTTATTAGGCAACAACAATTCGTTTCTGACGCATCCCATGAGCTAAGAACACCCA
>JAAYHP010000429.1 GCA_012735355.1 Lysinibacillus sp.
CGGTGGTGTGAGAGGACGGGAGTTAATCGCTCCCTCCTACTCGATTTTATAGGCTATAAAAATAAAAGAGACCCAATATATGAGTCTCTTAATATAAAATAAATAAAAAATTATAAGTTCATTAAGCAATACCTAGTTCAGATAAATCTTTTTTAACATTTTCTAATATTTCTTCACATTTTGTAACTAAATGTTTTGGGAATACTTCATCTTCACCATATTCTACACCGTGTGGGTAGTAGTATTTACCAAGTGCTGGTTTTAAAATTTTTAATGTTGCCGTATTGTTTCCGCAATCGCCTGAAATAGCTGTGCAGAATACACGTAAATAGTAACGTCCCTCTTTTAAGTCGAAACGTTTGTCGAAAGTCATACGGTCATAATCCCATGCGCCAGTACATTCTAAACCGTTTTTTTCCATAACTTCAACAAGAGTTGCTTGTTCTACAGTTATATCTTCTAAAGTTTTGTTTTCGAAATACATTAATAATCCTCCTTTTGTTACATCGAACAAATTTTACGCATAATTTTATAATAGTGCAAATTTAAAATAGTTGCAATGACAACATTGTGTCATACAATATAAATTAAGTATAATAATACCAATTATAACAAAGGAATTGGAAAATATGAAAACACTTTTTCGAATATTAATAGTTCTTTCATTTTTTGCAATTATATATTACTATACATCGGAATCGTCCTACGAATTAGAACCATTAGAAGGCCCGAATTCTTCTTCACCAGTCATTCCGAAAACAGTGTCACCTGAAGGATTTGAAGATGCACTTCCACGGCCAGAAACAGGAATGTCTACTTACATACACCAGCATAGTGATATGGTGTTGAATCGATTTGGCAATCCGGACAGGATCGATATGAGTGCTTACGGGTATGAATGGTGGGTTTATAATAAAAACATAGAATCTTTTGTTATGTTTGGCATAGAAGACGAGATGGTGACACAAGTATACATAATAGGAGAAGGATTAGATGCTTCTCCATATAAAATTGGTCAATCGCTAGATGAGATTTATAGAATGACGATTGTAGATACGGAAATAACTGCTCAAATTGGGGAAAATATTTATACCTTTTCGATGACGGAACGAGATATGCGGACTCGAATTTTAACGATATTTGAAGGGGTTTTTGCTCAACTATATATGGATTCATTCAACGATCGATTGATTGGAATTCGATTTATGGATAGTAAGACTCTTGTAAAACATCGACCATATGAAATGACCTTTGTTGGTGATTTAATACGACCACCTAGTTTAAACTCTTATGTTTTACAGGAGAGCAATGAATCGAATGCTAAGCAATTATATGATTTAGTAAATATATTCAGACAACATCATGATGTTCCAATGCTAGAATGGGATTATGGAGCGAGTGTTGTAGCGATGAAACATAGCGAGGATATGTATACTGGCAATTATTTATCCAATGAATCCCCCACGAACGGCTCTTTGAAAGAACGTTTAAATGCTCATTCTGTTCAATATAATGAAGCGGGAGAAAACTTAGCGACGGCCTATTTTGATGCTATTGAAGCAGCACATGGTTGGTTTAATTCGGAAAGTCATCGTGAATTGATTTTAAATGAAAAATTTACCCACGTTGGATCGGGTGTTTTCATCAACTACTACACACAAATTTTCATTAACAAACCTTGAAAGAGGTTGGGACATATAGCTAATTTAATTAAGAATCAGTGAAGAAGCATAGTAAAAAAATGAAATGCAACGAAAATTGAGTGGAGTGACGGGGCGACTCCAACGGGAACAGCCCGAAACTCGAGACCCCGCAGGAGCGAGGAACGAGCTCCGAGGAGGCTCGAGTCGGGCCCGTGGAAAGCGTCCCCGGAACGGAAATCAATTTTCA
>JAAYHP010000430.1 GCA_012735355.1 Lysinibacillus sp.
CGGGCCCGTGGAAAGCGTCCCCGGAACGAAAATCAATTTTCAGTTTAATATCAAAAACTCATCATTTTCTTTTAAGAGAAAATGATGAGTTTTTACTTTTGTCCCAACCTCTTTCTTTAAATCGTTAATGTTTTTAATCGTTCCACAGCTTCTTGAAGCAATGCTTTATCTTGCACGAGGGCGATGCGTACATAACCTTCTCCTTCAGAACCGAAAGAAGTTCCTGGCACCATGACTACGCCCGTTTGTTCAATAGCCTTATAAACAAAATTAACGCAATCAATATCGAAAGGATATTTCGCCCAAACGAACATTCCGCCATTGGAAGGTGCACATTCCCAGCCGAGCTTTTGAAGCCCTTCCATTAATATGTAATGTCTTTCAGCAAAAGTTTTACGCAAATTCTCCGTAATGATTTCTGCATTGTCTAAAGCGAGAGCAGCTGTGGATTGAATCGGCTCGAACACACCGTAATCCAAGTTAGATTTTAATTCCTTCAAAATTTGCACCATTTCCGCATTGCCAACAATATAGGCGACCCGTGCGCCAGCTAAACTGAAACTTTTAGAAAGGGAATTAATTTCTAATCCGACTTCTTTTGCACCAGGAGCTAGTAAAAAGCTGATTGGTCCATCTCCTGTAAAATAAAACTCCGAATAAGCTGCATCATGTAAAACGATAATATTATATTTTTTCGCAAATTCCACAACTTCCGTAAAATATTCAATCGAAGGGGTTGCAGGAACCGGATTTCCTGGTAAATTCAAAATGAACAACTTCGCTTTTTCTGCAATGTCTTCAGGAATGGCTTCTAAATCAGGTACAAAGCCTCTTTCTTTATTTAGCGGAACATAATAGCTTTTTGCCCCGGCTAAATGAATTCCTGCTTCGTAAGCAACATAGGCAGGATTTGTTGTAAGTACGATATCTCCAGGATCACAAAAAGCGATTGGTAAGTGAACTAACCCTTCTTGCGAACCCATCGTTTGTACTACTTCAGTATTTGGGTCAACATCTACATGTTTCACCCGTTTATAATAGCGAGAAACAGCCTCGTTGAACTCTTTTATTCCCGTTAATGTGTATCCATAGGCAGTGGCTTCCTTACTTTTTTCTGCCATATGATTTCTCAACATTTCATGTGGGGGAAGATCAGGACTCCCTAAACTTAAGTCAATAATTTTCATCCCTTTAGCTTGCTGTTGTTTCGCGTAGTCTTTTAATTGACCGAAAATCGCTGGTTGAAATAAAGACATTTTCTTTGATGGAACGACTTTCACCTTTTAACACTCCTTTAGAGAACAAATATAAAGTTCATTTTAACATATTAGGGAAACTATTTTTCGTTAACAGGGAAAAGTTTTTATAAAAATATGAAATTTACAAAAAGTTAATTTACATTATACTAAAAAGGAATACATCAATTTGGAGTTGAAACTATGAAAGTTTATTCTTTAAGTGGTCCAAGTGGCACTGGTAAAAGTACAAGTGCTATTCAATTTGCCCATGACCATCAGATTGAAGCCATTATTGACGATGGTCTTTTAATAAAAGAAGGGCAAAAAATTGCAGGAACGTCAGCAAAATTTGAAAAAAATACGATTACTGCTGTTAGAAGAGCAATCTTTCAAGATGAATCACATAAAAAAGAAGTAAAAGAGGCATTAAAGAAGCATAATATTCAATC
>JAAYHP010000431.1 GCA_012735355.1 Lysinibacillus sp.
AGGCTCGAGTCGGGCCCGTGGAAAGCGTCCCCGGAACGGAAATCAATTTTCAGTTTAATATCAAAAACTCATCATTTTCTTTTAAGAGAAAATGATGAGTTTTTACTTTTGTCCCAACCTCATTTTCTTTGTAAAATTGATTCCTTATTATTATCCTTTTTCATGTATAATAGTAGATTGTAGCAAACAATCCTTTGTTTCACGTGAAACGTACAATAGTTTTTATAAAATTAGAAATAAATTTGCTTTTTCTTGCATAAATAATTTATATTTATGACAATTTAATAGAATTTACTTCTATCAGACGATGTACAATTAATATAGAATATTAAATAATTAAAATAGTGCAGATAGTTTCCAAAGGTGGTGCCAATGAATGAAAAGTCCTTTTTCACGTTTTTTTGGGGGCGGAGAAAAAGTAGCTTCTCAAGTAAAAAGGGAAATAGAAACGGCAGAGCAGAAAGAAAATAATAACTCCGAACATGTAGTTAAAATCCCAATTGATCAAATCATTCCGAACCGTTACCAGCCACGCACAATTTTTGATGAAGAGAAAATAGACGAATTATCAAGAACGATCCATACTCATGGTGTGATTCAACCGATTGTCGTTCGCAGACTTGATGGGGACCGTTATGAAATTATTGCTGGAGAACGACGTTATCGGGCAATTTAAAAGTTAAATTGGACAGAAGTGCCAGCCATTGTTCGTGATTTAAATGATAAAGAAACAGCATCTATTGCATTAATTGAAAACTTACAACGGGAAGAGTTAACAGCGATTGAAGAAGCATTAGCCTATCAGCAATTAATTGAATTGCATCATTTAACGCAAGAAGCTTTAGCTCAACGTTTAGGTAAAGGTCAGTCAACTATTGCAAATAAACTAAGACTATTAAAGCTACCAAAATATGTACAAGATGCAATTTTAAAAAGGGAAATTACAGAACGCCATGCTCGTGCTTTAATTAGCATTAAAGATGAAGAATTGCAAATTAAATTAGTAGAATTAATAAGAGAAAATGATTGGAATGTTCGCCAACTAGAGGAATATATTCAAGAACTAATGAAGCCGGGCGAAGAGGAAGAGAAAAAAGCAAAACCGAAGCGAAAAGCTATAAGTAAAGATATTCGCATTGCTTTGAATACAATTAAACAATCTTTATCGATGGTAACAAAAAGCGGAATCAAAATAAAAACAGAAGAAGAAGATACGGAAGATTATTATCAAATTACGGTGAAAATACCGAAGAAAAAATCATAAATGTTTCACGTGAAACGAGTGGTCGTCTCAACCACTAAGAGACGACCGCTTTTTTCTATAAATTTTTTATGAAATTAATATTATTAAATACAACTAGATTATAAATTTGTTAGAATGAAAGAAAGCAAAAGTTTAAATATTATTTAAATTTTTTGACAACTAAATAATCTATATATTTTAACTACTTGAACGATGAAAGCAGGTGCACAAAATTGGGAAGAATTATCGCAATCGCCAACCAAAAAGGTGGTGTAGGCAAAACTACAACATCAGTAAATTTGAGCGCTTGCCTTGCTTATTTAGGAAAAAAAGTTTTATTAATAGACATTGATCCTCAAGGTAATGCCACAAGTGGTGTCGGTGTTGATAAAGGGGAAGCATCTAGCTGTATATACGATGTATTAATTGATGATGAAGACGTATTAAACGTTATTCAACAAACAAAAGTAGAAAATTTATATGTAATTCCAGCAACAATTTCTTTAGCAGGTGCTGAAATTGAATTAGTTTCAACAATTTCACGAGAAGTCCGTTTGAAACATGCATTAGAAAATATAAAAGACCAATATGATTACATTATTATTGATTGTCCGCCATCATTAGGATTGTTAACGATTAATGCATTGACAGCTGCCGATGCAGTTATTATTCCAGTACAATGTGAAAATTACGCTTTAGAAGGGCTTAGTCAATTGCTTTCAACTGTGAGACTTGTTCAAAAACATTTAAATTCTAGTTTAACTATTGATGGAGTACTGTTAACAATGTTAGATGCACGTACAAATTTAGGGATTCAAGTCATTGAGGAAGTCAAAAAATATTTCCAAGATAAAGTGTATAAAACAATTATTCCTCGAAACGTACGTTTAAGTGAAGCGCCTAGCTTTGGAGAACCTATTATCATCTATGACCCGAAATCACGAGGAGCTGAAGTGTATTTAGAGTTAGCAAGGGAAGTGATTAAAAATGGCTAGAGGTTTAGGGAAAGGAATTGGAGCTTTATTTCCAACTGAAACATTAGAATCCATTCAAAATGAAGATCATATTGAAAAAATTCCATTGCAAAAACTTGTGGTAAATCCATTTCAACCAAGGAAATTATTCGATGAAGAAGCGATTGAAGAATTAGCTCAATCGATTCGAGAACATGGAATTATCCAACCAATCGTTGTTAGAAAAAAAGGGAAAAAATATGAAATTGTAGTTGGGGAAAGGCGCTTTCGTGCTGCTAAATTGGCCAATTTAGAGGAAATTCCAGCGATCGTTAAAGATCTGACAGAAGAGCAAATGATGGAGTTGGCTATTCTTGAAAACTTACAACGGGAGGATTTAACTCCTATTGAAGAAGCAGAAGCTTATCAAAGCTTAATTGAAAAGTTAAATTTTACTCAAGAAGATTTAGCGAAACGATTAGGGAAGAGTCGACCTCATATTACAAATACAATTCGTCTCCTTCAGTTACCAGAAGAAGTGCGTCAGCTAGTAAATGATAGATCCCTTACGATGGGACACGGTAGAGCATTGTTAGGTTTAAAAAATAAAAAGAGAATTCCAGAAGTAGCGAAAAAAGTAATCAACCAATCTTTGAATGTTCGCCAATTAGAATCATTAATTAAGCAATTAAATGAAAATGTTTCACGTGAAACAAAAAAGACGCAAAAAAAAGATATATTTGTACAAGCAACTGAGTCCCAATTAAGGGAATTTTTCGGAACAAACGTTCAAATTAAGAAAACGAAAAACAAAGGTAAAATCGAAATTGAATTTTATTCTGAAGATGATTTAGAACGTATTTTGGAAATCCTACAACTGGAACAAGATGAATTATAAAAGGGCGCCCGATATAGGCGCTCTATTTTTCTAAAAAGAGAGAAAGAGGAAAATTTTATATGGTTTTGTTAGGAACAATAATCAATGCAGTATTAATTATCATAGGTTCAATCATTGGGAGGTTTTTTAAAAACATCCCTGAAAAAATGAAAAATACAGTACTATCTATTATTGGATTGGCAGTAGCAGTGCTTGGAATCCAAATGGGGCTTGAAACGAGCAATTTTATCATTGTCATCATTAGTTTAGTTGTAGGTGCAGTAATTGGTGAATGGCTTGATCTAGATTCGTTATTAAATCGATTTGGAAAATGGCTAGAATTAAAATTAGGTAAAAAGGATTCAAATAATGGAATTGCTGAAGGTTTTGTAACTGCAACCCTTATATTTGTTATTGGCTCCATGGGTATTATCGGAGCGCTAGACGGCGGACTAAGAAATGATCACGCTGTTCTTATTACAAAAGGGATTATCGACGGTTTTACTTCGATTGTGTTAGCTTCCACTTTAGGAATCGGTGTATTATTATCGGCTTTTCCTGTTTTTATATATCAAGGAACGATCGCAATCTTTGCAGGCTTAATTAGTAAATACATACCGGAAGAAGGATTAAATTTATTTATTCAAGAAATGACCGCAACAGGTGGTATTATGATTTTAGCTATCGGATTAAACATTGCTGGATTAACGAAAATTCGGGTAGCCAACTTGTTGCCAGGTATTGTTGTAGTCGCTTTCATTATTGCTATCATGTTTTCTTTTCAATAAGTGCCGTTGATAGGCAAGGAACAATGCGCGGGAAATTTTGTTGCTCATTGAGTACGTAACATTTAAACGAGTACTTTGCAATACAAGCATCTCCATAAAACCTCCGACGTTGACAACTCCTTTAATGGAAATGTCACCGATTGGAGGTAGTTCTTTGTTTACAGCTTTTCCAGGTAAAATGGGGCCATCTTGGACAATTATATGTCCAATGCTTTTTTCTCTCCCGAGACAAGCATCGATGGCAACTACAAATGGTTCAGTAGTCATTTGTTGTAATTTCTCAACAGTAAGTGCTAAATTGATAGCATGAAGGGGCTCTTCTAATGTTCCAATCACTTGAAAGGGAAATTGAAAATTAGATAAAAAGCTCCCTGTTAAAGGTCCAAGAGCATCACCGGTAGAACGGTCTGTTCCGATGCAACAAAATATGAGATTTTCATGTTCAAAGGGAATATGTTGTAAAAATAAATCACTTAAACGCCATATTGCACCTGTTTCTTCATGATGAACATACGTCTTAAAAGAATCTTGTGAAATATTTTGCATTGAATTCCCACTTTCTTATTTTATTTTGTAAAAATTTACTTCCATTTTCTTTAAAAAATTATATCCATTTCCTAAATTTTCTATACTAGAGGTGGAAAATGACTGCTGATATTGTTGCTAATGAAACGAAGGAGATCATCAATATTACTGAAAAGGTTTGGGGTTACTTAACTAGCGAAGAGCTTTGGGATTATATTATTGTTGCTTCAATAAAAATCGTTGCTATAATGGTGTTTTCTTATATTATTGTATTTATTGGGAAGAGGATTATTGCTCGCATTTTTAAATTAAGAATGCAATCACCGCTTAAATATTCAGAGAGGCGCCAAAAAACATTATTGAAGCTAGCCCAGAGCGTGTTATCTTATGTAGTTTATTTCAGTGCAATCGTTGGAATATTGTCATCTTTAAATATTAATGTAGCAGGATTACTTGCCGGCGCTGGTATTGCAGGTTTAGCGATAGGTTTTGGAGCCCAAAGCTTAGTAAAGGATGTAATTACAGGATTTTTCATTATATTTGAAAACCAGTTTGGTGTTGGAGATTTTGTTCGTATTAATGCATCGAGTTCAGCAGAAGGTACCGTTACGGAAATTGGTTTAAGAACAACAAAGATTGTTGGATTTACTGGAGAGGTTTATATTATTCCAAACGGTCAAATTACCGATGTGGTAAACTTTTCAATAAATAATTCAAAAGCAGTCATTGATATGCAAGTAGGTATTGAAGCAAATATTGAAAAAATAGAGAAGCTAATCAATGAATATTTAAAAACGTTGCCTGAAAAATATGAAGAACTTGTAAGTGTTCCAGTTTTTGTAGGTGTTCAAAATGTCGTTGGTACAGAAGTAACGATACGCATTGTTGCGGAAACAAAACCACAACAACACTATGGCATCGCAAGAATTATTCGCAGGGATGTTAAAGAGATATTAGAGAAAAATGGCATTCCAATGGCATATCAAAAAATGATGATATATGATTTAAATAGAGAAAGTTTTAGGGGAGATGAGGAATGATGGAGACTAAATCCTTTAAATTGAATGATATTGTGGAAATGAAAAAACAACATCCATGCGGTACGAATGCTTGGAAAATTATTAGAATGGGTGCAGATATTCGCATTAAGTGCCAAGGATGTGGCCACAGTGTCATGCTACCTCGTCGAGAGTTTGCAAAAAAAATGAAAAGAGTTATCCAAGAAGCAGAAGAATAGTGAACATAATAAATGTAAAATGGACTTTTATTATGGAAATCCATATAATTAACACTAGTGTAAAAATTAATAGCTATGCTTGGTATAGAAAGGTAGTGGGTAAATGTCACTAACAGCTGGAATTGTTGGTCTTCCAAATGTAGGGAAGTCCACGTTATTTAATGCAATCACAAAGGCAGGCGCTCTTGCTGCAAACTATCCGTTCGCAACAATCGATCCAAACGTAGGAGTCGTAGATGTTCCTGATGCTCGTTTAGATAAACTAACACAACTTGTAAAGCCTCAAAAGAAAGTTCCAACTTCCTTTGAATTTACGGATATTGCTGGTATTGTAAAAGGTGCTTCGAAAGGTGAAGGGCTAGGTAACAAGTTCCTTTCTCACATTCGTGAAGTTGATGCTATTTGTCAAGTTGTTCGTTGTTTTGAAGATGAAAACATCACTCACGTATCCGGGAAAGTAGACCCGATTGCCGATATTGAAGTTATCAACTTAGAACTGATTCTAGCCGACTTAGAATCGGTAGATAAAAGGCTTCAAAGAGTGAGCAAAATTGCAAAGCAAAAAGACAAAGACGCGATGATCGAAGAACCTATTTTAATGAAAATTAAAGAAGCTTTAGAAAGTGAAAAGCCAGCTCGCTCTGTAGAACTAACAGAAGATGAGCAAAAGGTGATTAAAGGATTAAACCTTTTAACATTAAAACCAATGCTTTATGTGGCAAATGTTTCTGAAGATGAAGTAGCGAATGCTGATGAAAACGAATATGTACAAAAGGTTCGTGAATATGCAGCAGCAGAAGGGGCACAAGTCATTGTCGTTTGCGCGAAAATTGAAGAGGAAATTGCACAGCTTGATGACGATGAAAAGAAAATGTTCCTTGAGGAATTAGGTATTAAAGAATCTGGTTTAGATCAATTAATTCGAGCTTCATATGATTTACTAGGTCTTGCTACTTACTTTACTGCTGGAGAAAAGGAAGTTCGTGCTTGGACATTTAAAAAAGGAATGAAAGCTCCTCAATGTGCTGGCATTATCCACTCCGACTTTGAACGAGGCTTCATTCGAGCGGAAACTGTTTCCTTTGATGATTTGCTTGAAGCTGGCTCAATGCAACAAGCGAAAGAGCAAGGAAAAGTTCGTTTAGAAGGAAAAGACTATGTAGTACAAGACGGGGACATTATGCTATTCCGCTTTAACGTATAATAGTTGAAACAAAAAGGTTCGGACATAAAAACTCATCATTTTCCTTTAAAAGAGAATGATGAGTTTTTGATATTGAACTTCAAAATGATTTCTGTTCTGGGGCAGATAATTCTTAATAAAATTGGCCTATAGTTCAACCTAATTCATATACATACAATTTAGGTAGTTTTGGGTCGTCTTTTACGAGGTCGTTATTAGGAAATTTAAGAAGCTCTTTATACATATAAATATCCCCGATAGCACCAGCAATCAAAAATGCTCCTAACAACACAATCAACTGATTATTTACGACAAATCCAACCAATGCAGGAACGACTCCCGTTACCCAAAAAGGCAACATTAACGCCTTTTTCATGGCATGATTCGGCAATGGCTTTGATGTTGTAGCATATGCCACACCTAAATTAAAATTGATTCCGTAATCTAATTGTTTAAATTGTACTTTACCAAATAACATAAAACCGATTAAATGAAATACCTCATGGATAATAATTAATAGAAAATAACTCACAATAAAAATAGTGAAATTCCAAAAAGTAATTTCAAAATTAAACCGTTGATGAATAACACTATTTAACAGTAAGAAAAGGATTGCCAATCCAACGGTCATCCAAAAATTCACTTTTGCTATTTTCATTAAATCTAATTCAATGACAGTAGGTTTTCTATCTTCCATCAATAAAAATCAACTCCCTTAGTCCATTATTATAATATAAAAAAATTAGGAACATTTCCTTTACCTTTAAGTAAATGTCAGTTGTTTTTTAAAAAAGTATATGTTACAATTCAAAGATGTGAGTAATAGAAATTTTACTCCTTGCTCCCTTGAAAAATAGGAGAGCCAAAGTCCATAAGGAGGTGCAAAATACAATGAGAAAGTATGAATTAATGTACATCATTCGCCCAAACATTGAAGAAGATGCGAAAAAAGCTCTAGTAGAACGCTTTGACGAAATTCTTACTTCAAACGGTGCGGAAATCATCGAATCAAAAGAGTGGGGCAAACGCCGTCTTGCATATGAGATTGCGGACTTCCGTGAAGGTTACTACCACATCGTGAAAGTAAACGCTCCAACACAAGCAATCGATGAATATACTCGTTTAGCTAACATTAACGAAGACATCATTCGTCACATTGCTGTACGTGAAGAAGAATAATTATTTTTGAACGAAATGCTGAAGAGGAGGTTGTTCGTGTGATAAACCGTGTCGTATTAGTAGGTAGACTTACAAAAGACCCTGAATTGCGCTATACGCCAAGCGGAATACCAGTGACTCGTTTTACCGTTGCTGTAAATCGTACATTTACAAACCAACAAGGTGAACGAGAAGCAGACTTTATTAACTGTATTGCTTGGAGAAAGCAAGCAGAGAACCTTGCAAACTACATGAGAAAAGGTAGTCTCATTGGTATTGACGGGCGCATTCAAACGGGAAGTTACGAAGGTCAGGACGGCAAAAGGGTTTACACAACTGAAGTTGTAGCAGACTCTGTGCAATTTTTAGAACCGAGAAGAGCACAAGGTCAACAACCACAATATGGAGGGGCTCCTTCCTACGGTGGAGGTTCTTCATTTAGTGCAAATCCGAACTATGGTGGAAGTCAACCTCAATATGGTGGTGGATCTCAGCAACAGGATCCGTTTAGCTCAACATTCTCAAATCAACCTCCTCAAAATCAGCCAAATTATACACGTGTCGATGAGGATCCATTCGCTTCAAGCCAAGGTCCTATCGAAGTTTCAGAAGACGATTTACCGTTTTAAGGTAATGGTAATGAACGTTTAAAAATTCAGCAAAAAGGAGGAGAATCTGATGGCACAACGTCGCGGAGGTCGTAAACGTCGTAAAGTTTGTTACTTTACTTCAAATAACATTACACACATCGACTACAAAGATGTAGATTTACTGAAAAAATTCATCTCAGAACGCGGGAAAATTCTTCCACGTCGCGTAACTGGAACAAGTGCAAAATACCAACGTAAATTAACTACAGCTATTAAACGTGCTCGTATTATGGCACTACTTCCATTCGTAGCTGAAGATAAATAATTCATAATAGTACAACAAAGGTCAAATTCAATCTTTGTTGTACTTTTTTTTGGATATTAAAAATATGTGCTTGACCAAACTGTATACAGATGTATACGTTTGGGAGGGTATAATTTATGAGGCGTGAAGGACAAGGCACCGTGGACATCGAAGTGGTGGAGAAATGGAAGGGGCGAAAACTTTTCGCCGTAAACGAGCTATCCTCTTTTTAGAACAATTAGAAGCGAAGGAAGCAACATTAAAAAAGCATTTGGAAACACCGGAATTGCAGACAGATAATCCAAAC
>JAAYHP010000432.1 GCA_012735355.1 Lysinibacillus sp.
AACGGGAACAGCCCGAAACTCGAGACCCCGCAGGAGCGAGGAACGAGCTCCGAGGAGGCTCGAGTCGGGCCCGTGGAAAGCGTCCCCGGAACGGAAATCAATTTTCAGTTTAATATCAAAAACTCAACATTTTCTTTTAAGAGAAAATGATGAGTTTTTACTTTTGTCCCAACCTCTTTAGCTTTAAGGACAGCTTACACGATATATTTTTCTGCTGCGATGAGGCGGTCTGCAGCTTCACGCTTTTTCACAATTAAATTATAAGGATTGTGGCGAGTTAATTTGCGTAAAGCTGAAAGGGTCATCCGTGCATTATCGCCTTCAACGGAAGCGATAATCACTTCTTTCGCTTCTTTTTCGATTTCAGCAAAGGCTTCTTGACAGAAAATTTGCGTATACAGTAATTTTTGTTGAGCTTTTTCTAATCCATCCCGTTCAATCGCTTTCGCTGTGCGAATTACCGTTGACTCCATTGCATATAGCAAGTTAGCAATATTAGCAATGTTCACAAGCACTTCTTGTTCTTGTTCGAGTTTTGTACCGAAACGTTGTGCCGCAACTCCAGCAGAAAGAATTCCGATTTTCTTCGCATTTTTCACAAGATACTTTTCTTGCTCAAGGGCTTCATCGCCAATTTCTTCTGGCATAAGCATTAAAAGCTCTTCTTGCAAGTTTTGTGCCACTTGAAGTAATGGTAACTCTCCTTTTAATGCTTTCTTCATAAATGTACCTGGCACAATTAAGCGGTTGATTTCATTTGTTCCTTCAAAAATACGGTTAATACGGGAGTCGCGATAAATGCGTTCTACTTCATATTCAGACATAAAGCCGTAACCACCGTGAAGCTGTACTGCTTCGTCCGCAACATAGTCTAACGTTTCAGAGCCAAACACTTTCGCAATGGAACATTCAATGGCATATTCTGCAACAGCTTTCGCAACAGCCTTTCCGTCCTTTAAATCCTCGTTTGATAGCTGACTTAAGCGATCTTCAAAATATCCAACTGTACGATAATTTAGAGATTCGGAAGCATACAGAGTAGCCGCCATCGTTGCTAGTTTTTCTTTCGTTAAATTAAAGCTAGATAAAGCAGTATTGAATTGTTTTCTCTCGTTCGTGTATTTAATCGTTAACTCCAGCGCTCTTTTGGAAGCACCAACAGTACCTACACCTAACTTATAGCGACCGATATTTAAAATATTAAATGCTACGACATGGCCTCGACCAATTTCAAACAGAACATTTTCTACCGGCACTGGAACATCTTCTAAAATGAGCGTGCGAGTAGAAGATGATTTGATACCCATTTTCTTTTCTTCAGCGCCTACAGATACCCCTGGGAATGAACGCTCTACAATAAAGGCTGTGAAATGTTCACCATCCACTTTCGCATACACTACGAAAACATCGGCAAATCCTGCGTTCGTAATCCATTGTTTTTCACCATTTAAAATATAGTGAGTACCTGCATCATTTAATTTCGCTGTCGTTTTTGCTCCTAATGCATCTGAACCGCTTCCAGGCTCTGTTAACGCATAAGCAGCAATCCACTCACCGCTAGCTAATTTCGGTAAATATTTTTTCTTTTGCTCTTCATTTCCGAACAAAACAATTGGTAATGAACCAATGCCGACATGGGCACCATGCGTTAAACTAAAGCCTCCTGCTCGAGACATTTTCTCCCCGATTAGCGCGGAAGAAACTTTGTCTAAACCTAACCCTTCATATTCTTCTGGTACATCTGCAGCAAGTAGCCCAAGTTCTCCTGCTTTTTTCATCAATTTTATTGAATGATCAAATTCATGGTTTTCTAAATTCTCAATTAATGGTACTACTTCATTTTCAACGAAATCCTCCGTCGTTTTTGCAATCATTAATTGTTCATCAGTAAAATCTTCCGGCGTTAATACTCGATCAAGCGCTACATCTTCAATTAAAAAGCTTCCCCCCTTTACGTAGTCTGTTGTTTGAACCATATGAAATTCCTCCCTTTATTTTTTAATTCTAAAACATGAAATCTACTTTTCTTATAAAATCTCGAACACGCCTGCTGCTCCCATGCCCCCACCTATACACATCGTAACAACACCGTATTTCTTCTCTTGACGCTTTAATTCATGGATTAATTTCAGCGTCAATACAGCACCTGTTGCTCCAAGCGGGTGACCTAGTGCAATGGCACCGCCATTAACGTTCACTTTATCCATATCCAATCCGAGATGGCGAATCACTTGAATGGATTGGGATGCAAATGCTTCATTCAATTCCCATAAGTCGATATCGTCTTGAGTGAGTCCTGCTAATTTTAATGCTTTTGGAACAGCTTCAATCGGGCCGATTCCCATCACTTCTGGTGGTACGCCGCCAACAGCAAAGCTAAGGAATTTTGCCATCGGTTTTAGCCCTTGTTTTTCAGCTTCTTCTCGGTCCATTACGAGAAGTGCTGCGGCTCCATCTGATGTTTGTGAAGCATTCCCCGCCGTTACCGTACCATTTAAGCTAAAGGCTGGACGTAGTTTACTTAATACTTCCATTGAAGTGTCAGGACGTACTCCCTCATCCATTGAGAAAGTGAAACGTTTTTCTTTTAACACATTGTTTTCGTCTTCGTAATATTGCACAACATCGATAGGTACAATTTCATCATTGAATTTTCCTTCTTGAATAGCTTTATGTGCAAGCTCGTGGGAACGAACAGCAAATTCATCTTGGTCTTCACGACTTACACCGTAACGTTTCGCCACTTCCTCCGCCGTATGCCCCATGCTCATATAATACTGAGGTGCTTCTTCCGCTAATTTTGGATTTGGACGAATCACATGGCCCATCATCGGAACCATGCTCATTGATTCGACTCCGCCTGCCACAATCGCCTTTGCTTGACCGAGCATAATTCTTTCCGCTGCATAAGCAATCGATTGTAAACCAGATGAACAAAATCGGTTAATTGTAATGGCAGGTGTCGTATCAGGAAGTCCTGCTAAAGCCCCGATATTTCGTGCCACGTTCATTCCTTGCTCCGCTTCTGGCATGGCACAACCTAAAATTAAATCATCTATTTCACCTTCGTATCCCGCACGTTGAATGGCTTCTTTAACTACAATTGCTCCAAAATCATCTGGGCGCATTTGGCTCAGTGAACCTTTTTTCGCTTTTCCACCCGGCGTTCTCGCCCCGGAAACGATTACTGCTTCTCTCATGTTACTTCCCCCTATGTTCCAATTAATTTCTCAGTGGCTTTCCGTTAATAAGCATATATTGCATCCGCTCTTGAGATTTTCTATCCGCTACAAGCTCTAAGAAAGCTTGACGTTCCAAGTTCAGCAAATACTCTTCTGTGACTTCTGTTCCGTATGGCACAAGGCCTCCAGCTAAAACGAATGCAAGTTTTTTCGCAATTTTCAAGTCGTGTTCTGTAATATATCCTGCTGTAAACATGTTTTGCGCACCTAACAACATCGTTGCGTACCCCGGTGCCCCAGTTACTTTTAATTTCTTTTTCACCGGTGGCTTATATCCTGCCTCGTATAGTGAAAGAGCAACTTGCTTCGCATCGTAAATTAAGTGATCTGGATTGACAGATATACCGTCTTGATTGCTTAAGAAGTTATTTTCACGAGCTTCTTCCGCAGAAGTTGACACTTTTGCCATAGCGATCGTTTCAAACACTTTATTCGCTACTGCTTGATAGTCGATTTCTACCCCTTTTGGTAGTCCTTCTAGTGTTTTTTCATAGAGGGCTAAGTTTCCTCCACCACCAGGAATTAAGCCAACCCCAACTTCTACAAGTCCCATATATGTTTCAGTTGATGCTTGAATTCGAGCAGCCGGTAAGCACACTTCCGCTCCTCCTCCGAGAGTCATACCGAATGGAGCTGCAACAACTGGCTTTTTCGAATATTTAATGCGACGCATCGCCTTTTGGAATTGCTTAATGACAAAGTCTAGCTCAAAGATATTGTCATCTTGGGCTTCCATTAAAATCATGCCGAGGTTTGCACCAACGCAGAAGTTTCTACCTTGGTTTCCGATAACAAGCCCTTTATAGTTGGCTTCCACTTCATCGATGGCATAGTTAATCATTTGAATAATATCTAAGCCAATCGCATTTGATTTTGAATGGAATTCAAGAAGTAAGATTCCATCCCCTAAATCAATTAAACTAGCACCAGAGTTTGATTTAATAACACCATGTTGTTTCTTATAGCGTTTTAAATCAATCACTTTTTCATTTACTGGAACGCTTTCGTATTCTTCTCCATTAAAGAACTGTAACTCTCCATCTACTTCTCTATAGAAAGATTGATAGCCTTTTTCAAGAAGTTGATTAACAAATGCAGGGATGTTTCGACCTTCTTCCTTCATTCTTTGAACGGATTTTTCTACGCCGATTGCATCCCACATTTCAAATGGACCATGACTCCAGCCGAATCCCCATTTCATCGCATTATCAATTTCTACGATATTGTCAGCAATAATGCCGTTTAACTCAGCTGAATAAATGAATGTCGGTGCAAAAATATTCCACAACAGTTCTCCTGCTCGGTCATCCGCATATACGAGGGTTTTTAATTTATTGTCTAATCCTTTAGCTTGTTTTGCTAACTCTATAGATGGTGCTTTTAATTTTTTCATTGGAACATATTCCAATGTATTTGGATCGATTTCGTAAATATCTTTTCCTTTTTTCACGAAGAAACCTTGCCCAGTTTTCGCACCAAGCCAGCCTCTTTCAACTAACTTATGGATAATTTCAGGCACTTCAAATACTTTTTGTTCCTCTCCCGTCGTTTGGTCATATACCGTTTTTGCTACGTGAACAAACGTATCTAAGCCGACCACATCTAGAGTACGGAACGTTGCTGATTTCGGTCTACCGATTAATGTACCTGTCACGGAATCTACTTCCCCAACAGAGTAGCCCCGCTTTAACATTTCGTGAAGAGTAATATGCAAACCATAAGTACCGATGCGATTTGCAACAAAGTTTGGAGTATCTTTTCCAATGACTACCCCTTTCCCTAGCACGTCTTCAGCAAAAGTTTTCATAAAGGATACAACTTCTGGTGATGTATCTTTCGTTGGAATCACTTCAAGCAATTTTAAATAACGCGGCGGATTGAAAAAGTGTGTGCCTAAAAAATGTTTTCTAAAATCTTCAGAACGACCTTCCGCCATCGCATTTACGCTAATGCCAGAAGTGTTAGAACTAACGATCGTACCCGGCTTTCGAACCGAATCAATTCGTTCAAATAAATTTCTTTTTACTTCCAAATTTTCAACAACTACTTCAATAATCCAATCGACTTCTTTCAATTTGTCAAAGTCGTCCTCTAAATTCCCAACAGTAAGCAATGCTAAATTTTTTTTCGAAGTAAGTGGTGCCGGTTTTTGTTTTGGCAACTTTTGTAAAGCGCTGTTTACAAAACGGTTTCTCACTGCTGGATGTTCAAGAGTGAGCCCTTTTGCTTCCTCTTCTTTTGTAAGCTCTTTCGGAACAATATCTAAGATGTACGTCGGAATTCCGATATTTGCAAGATGTGCTGCAATACCTGAACCCATGACTCCGGATCCAATAACTGCTACTTTTTCAATCTTGAATGTCACAAATATTTCCCCCTTTTTGAATTTGAATGAACAATCATTCATTTTTATTGCACAAAAAATCCCTTTGGTTTACTAATTAGTTTATTCTTGTTGTACAAAAATGATGTTCATGTTAATAAAATGAACAACCATTCATTTTCAGTTTAAAAAAATACATGAAACAGCTTTTCTTGATATTAGTGTAGATGATTTTAACAAATTTCGCAATCTTTTTATTTTAATTTTCAAAAAATTTATTTAATAGATTCGTCACCTCTATTCCTTTGAAACAAATTTCTTTCCGCTTATTGTAAAAATGTGTACACTACTATATAAGGAGGGAAAAGTAAAATGATTGAAATTACTTCGATTGAACAATTTAATGAGATTATTAATAAAGAAGAGCCTGTTATCGTTAAATTTTACGCAGGATGGTGCCCGGACTGCACACGCATGGATATGTTTATTAACCCAATTATTGAACAATACAATCAATATGAATGGTACGAAATCAACCGCGATGAATTCCCAGAGCTTGCTGAAAAATATCAAGTAATGGGCATTCCAAGCTTATTAATTTATAAAAATGGTGAAAAATTAGCGCATCTACATAGTGCCAACGCTAAAACACCAGATGATGTAACTCAATTTTTAGACTCTCAAGCGGTTTAATAAAATTGATAAAGGGACTTGCTGAAAGTATTAGTAAATGGTCTTTCAGTACAGTCCCTTTTTTGTTTCATTTATTTTTAAATTGCTGTTAACGGAATATCTATGGCGAATAATTTTCAATGACTTTTAAAAACTCTTCTAAAGCAGCTGGACTATATTCATCTTTTCGATAAACGAACCATGTTGGAACTTTTGACTTTCCTTCATTGATAATGTGAATTTTGATTGGCATCGTTTGGCTATATTTTTCCCCAATGGATCTCGGTAAAAGTGTTACCCCTAATCCGCTCGATACACAACCTAACAATCCTTCAAGGGTGCCAAATTCCATAATTTTTTTTGGCTTTATTCCTTTTTCATTTAGCCAATGTTCAAAAATAGCACGATAGGAACAACCTGAGCGAAAGACAATAATAGTACTTTGTTCCAAGTCAGCAATGTCTTCTAAAATTTCCTCGTCACTTGATGTAATGATCACCAATTCTTCCAAAACTAATTCTTTTGCTAAAAGATGTTCTTTATAAATAGGTCCCGCAACAAAGGCGCCGTCCAGTTCATAATTTTCTACCCGCTCAATACTTTGCTTCGAAGGACCTGTTATAACAGTAATATCTACATCTTTATAATTTTCATGATAAGTTGTTAATTATTTCGGTAAGTGGAGCGCTGCAGTCGTTTCCATTGATCCAATTCGAAGTTGTCCATTTACTTCATTTTGATGCATGACTTCAAAAGTCTTTTCATAAATTTTCAACATCTTCATGACCATTTCATAAAAAGCTTCTCCCTTTGGCGTCAATTGAATCCCATTATATTTACGATATAAAAATGTCGTATTATATAGTTTTTCTAATTGTTGAATTTTCATAGATACATTGGATTGGGTGTAATTTAAGGCCTGTGCAGCCTTCGAAATGCTACCTTGTTGAACGACTTCTTTAAACGTATACAAATCTTGAATATTCATTCCATCACCATTATCAATTTTATTTATATCTATTATAAACATCTCACTATATTATTGATATGTAAATTTTTGATAGATTTGTATTGGGGGTGGTGGATTGCACAAAAATTTGTTTACAGTTTTAACAGGGGGAATTTTTTCTTTAGCGATTGCAATGGGGATTGGACGATTTTCTTACACTGTCATTTTACCTTATATGCAATCTACCTATCAGTTTTCCAATTCAACAGCAGGATTTTTGGCAACGAGCAATTATTTCGGTTATTTTGTCGGGGCAATACTTTCCGGAAAAATGAATTTATCGAACAAAAGATATTTTTATTTAAAACTTTCATTGATTACCAGTATTTTAACGACAGGATGGATGGGACTTAGTGAGAACTATCTTTTATGGTACATTCTTCGCTTCATATCAGGGGTAGCTAGCGCTTTTATTTTTGTCGTTGCTTCAAGCATTGTACTAGACGTGTTATCAAATGCAGGAAAAAGTCATTTGTCCGGTATTTTTTATAGTGGTGTTGGTTTTGGCATTGCTTTCAGCGGTATCATTGTTTCCCCTCTTTACCGATACTTTGATTGGAATGGAACGTGGATTGGACTAGCCATCTTCTCTACTATATTGCTCCTTCTTATTTTTATATGGATTAACGAAAAAAGGACAATGGCTATACAGAAATCGGGGCAATCAACCGTACAATTCCAACAGTTGCCCCCTGCTAGGTGGATTAAATGGTTAATCATCGCCTATGGTTTAGAAGGACTCGGCTATATTATTACCGGCACTTTTATCGTTTCCATTGCAGAAACGTCTCCTGCTTTTATGTATGATCCTGTTACCGTTTGGATTGTCACAGGAGTCGCTGCCATTCCTTCATGTATCATATGGACGAATATCGCAAAAAAAATCGGGTATGTTCATACACTCTTTATTATTATGATTCTTCAAGGATTTGGAGTTCTCTTGCCAGCACTTTCAGAAGGTGCACCATCTTTATATGTTAGCGCCTTTTTATTTGGTGCAACTTTTATGGGGATCGCCACTTTAGCGACCACTTTAGCAAGACAAATATTGCCGGTAAACAGTTATCGAATCCTTGGCTTTCTAACTGCTAGTTATGCCTTAGGACAAATGATTGGACCAAGTATTGCAGGGATTCTATCAACAATCACAAATAGTTATAACTATTCACTCCTTGGGGCAACCATTGTCATATTCATTGGAGCTAGTTGTCTCATTAGTGGAT
>JAAYHP010000433.1 GCA_012735355.1 Lysinibacillus sp.
CCGAAGCTGTAATTAACGCTTGCGGATCAAGAAAGATCGCACCGATTACCGACTGTTCAGCTTCATGGTTATGCGGTGGAACGCGATCTGTAAGAAGATCACTCATACCATTTCTCTCCTTATTCTTCCGTAACGTGTACTTTTAAAGTTGCTTTCACTTCAGGATGCAATTTCACCGGTACGTTTGTTACACCTAATGTTCTAATACCTTCATTACATTCCATTTTCCGTTTATCAACTTTAATACCGTAATTTTTTTGTAGTGCCTCAGCAATTTGTTTCGTAGAGACTGAACCGAACAAACGTCCACCGTCTCCAGCCTTCGCTTTTATTTCCAGGGTGATATTTTCTAGCTTTTCTTTTAATTCTTTTGCATTTTGCAGTTCTTGAGCCGCCAATTTTTCTTCATGTCTCTTTTGACCTTCAAGGCGAGCCAAAGCTTCCTTTGTAGCTTCTACAGCTAAACCATTTTTAATTAAATAGTTTTGCGCATAACCGTCTGCTACATTCTTCACCTCACCTTTTTTCCCTTTTCCTTTTACATCTTTCAAAAATACTACTTTCATTCTTCATTGCTCCCTTCTAACGTTTCTATAATGGCATTTTGTAATAATCCAAAAGCATCTTCTACTGTATCAACTTGCAATTGACAAGCCGCATTCGTTAAGTGACCGCCACCACCGAGTTTTTCCATAATTAATTGCACATTGACTTCTCCTAAGGATCGGGCACTAATTCCAACTAGCCCATCAAAACGATGAGCAATCACAAAGGATGCATTCACATCTTTCATAGTTAATAAAATATCTGCAGTTTGAGCAATTAATACAGAATCGTACTCTTTTCCATCTTCTCCATGGGCAACGGCGATACCTGGATAAACAAATTTCACATTTTGTATGATTTTCGCGCGTTGAATGTACGTATTAATATCTTCTTTTAATAATTTTTGAACGAGTACCGTATCGGCACCATAAGTTCTTAAGTAAGATGCTGCTTCGAAGGTTCTAGCTCCAGTGCGCAGCGTAAAACTTTTTGTATCTACAATGATACCAGCAAGTAGAGCAGTTGCTTCAAACTTCGATAATTTTTCATCTTCTGGTTGATATTCTAGAAGTTCTGTTACAAGCTCAGAAGTCGATGATGCGTAAGGTTCCATATAAACGAGGGTGGGATTATTAATAAATTCTTCTCCTCGTCGATGATGGTCAATGACAACGATTTTTTCAAAATGTTTTAATAACGATTCTTCCGCTACAAGATTTGGTCTATGGGTATCAACAACAACTAGCAAAGATTTTTCAGTCATGATGGAAAGAGCATCTTCTGGCGAAACAAAAAAGTTCTGCAAGTCAGTACCTTTAATTTCATTCATTAGACGTTTTACGCTACCATGTAATTCATCTAAATCAAGAACGACGTAGCCCTCTACATCATTCATTTGAGCCATTTTTCTTACACCTATTCCTGCTCCAACTGAATCCATATCGGGATCTTTATGTCCCATCACAAATACGCGATCGCTATCTTGGATTAAGTCTTTCAGAGCGTGGGAAATTACTCGAGCTCGCACCCTTGTACGCTTTTCAACAGGATTCGTTTTTCCACCATAAAACTTGATTTTCCCACTTGGTTGCTTTATAGCAACTTGGTCACCACCGCGACCTAACACTAAATCAAGACTTGATTGGGCTAATTCA
>JAAYHP010000434.1 GCA_012735355.1 Lysinibacillus sp.
CCTCTTTTTTTGTCACAACTTCCACATATTTTATCCATAAAGTTGTCATAATGATTGGAAAAAAAGTGATGAAACTCACACTTTAGCTTTATATATATGACTATACTCTAAATATTGTATTTAGAATACATCATTTGGAGGTGAAAATATGGATTTTATGAAAAACTCGATTGTTCAATTTATCTTCTTTGCATTTATTGGTTTTGGTATCGGTTATTTAGTTTTTAATATTATTGGCGATGAAGAAACTGCTACAAATAATGCAGAACAGATACAGTCCAACGTTGACCAACAAAAAGAAACGAAAGAACAAAATGAAACAGAAACCTCTACCGCAGCAGAAACAATGCTTGAAACGAAAAATTGTTTAAGCTGTCATGCAGTAGAAGGATTAGGACTACCGGGTGGTGCAACAGGTCCAGACTTGTCAGAAGCATATGTAAATGTTGAAGGCAAACACGGTAAACCTTTGGAAGAATTTTTAAAGGAGCCAACATCAGCGGTCATGTCTTCTGTAATAAGCGGAAATCCATTAACGGATGAGGAAATTGCACAAATTCAAGAAGAATTGAAAAAAGCATCAGAAGCGAATTAATAAGGAGTGTTAGCTATGAAAAAATGGGTACCTGCGGCATCGGGTATTGTAGTTGGAGCTCTTGCTGCATCAATATTTTTCGCAGACTTCACAACAGGACCAAAAAGCAACGCATCTAATGAAAGTGCGAATAAAAGCAACGCTGAAAAAGTTTATGTACCACTAGGAGAACATGATGAATATTACATGTTTGCTTCGGGAGGGCATTCCGGACAATTGTTTGTTTATGGAGTTCCATCGATGCGACATATTCGTACCGTTCCAGTTTTCACACCGGATCCAGCTACAGGATACGGTTACGATAAACATACAAAAGAAATGTTAGGCGGATATACTTGGGGAGACCTCCATCATCCTGCTATTTCCGAAACAGAAGGGGAATATGATGGAAGATACTTATTTGCTACAGACGTGGCAAACAGTCGCGCAGCGGTACTAGATTTAGAGACTTTCACTACAAAGGATATTATTGAAGTGCCAAATACGAGCGGTCCTCACTGTGCTGCCTTTGTGACAGAAAACACCGAATATCTATTCTTACCAACTCGATTCGCTGTTCCACTAGGTAGTGAATATGCAAGTCTAGATGAATATAGCGAAAAATATTACGGTGTCATGAGTGCTGTAACCTTTAATGAAGAAACAGAAGAACTGGACTTAGCATATCAAGTAGCTCTTCCACCATGGCAATATGACTTATCCGACGCCGGTAAAGGAATTTCTGGTGACTGGGCAGTAATTACTACATATAACTCCGAAGAAGCAACGACAAATTTAGAAATTAACGCTTCACAAGCTGACCGAGACTACATAGTATTATTTAACTGGAAAGAGCTTGAAGAAAAAATTGCAAATGGTGAATACGATGAAGTAAATGGTGAAAAAATTATTTTCCCAGATAAACATAAAGGTGGCATCTATTTAGTGCCCGCTGCGAAATCCCCCCACGGTGTAGACGTTACTCCAGACGGAACTCGCTTTATCGCATCTGGTAAACTAGCTCCTTTAATGACGGTATTTTCCTTCGAAAAAGCCTTTGAAGCTATCGAAAACGAAGACTTTGATGGTGAACGTCACGGAATTCCGGTTTTAAACTATGAATCTGTTATGGAAAGAGAAGTAAATCCAGAAAATGCCCTTGGACCATTGCATACTCAATTTGATGATAAAGGAATGGCTTATACAACAATGTTCATTTCATCAGAAATTGTGAAATGGGATCCAAACACTGGTGAAACATTAGACCGTGTACCGGTACAATATTCACCTGGCACCCTGAATCAATGCAATTAATTGATTTAACGGGAGATAGGATGGAAGTGATTCAATCAGCACCTGTTAACCCTGAGCCACACTATGCTCAAATTATTAAAGCAGACAAAATTAAAACGATTACAGTGTATGAAAAAGATGAATCCAACCCTTATGCGGTTTACAACCAAGAAGAAACACGCATAGAACGTAAAGGAAATGAAGTTCATGTATACGGTATTGCAATGCGTTCGAAGTTCATCTTTGATGTGAATGCAGAACGCCCTGATGTGATTGAAGTAAATGAAGGAGATAAAGTGTATCTTCACTTAACAAACATCGACTTTGACCAAGATATTACCCATGGATTAGGTATTAAAAAATACGATATGAATATGGAAGTACAACCTGGGCAAACAAATACCCTTGAGTTCGTTGCTGATAAAGCAGGAACATACCCAATTTACTGTACAAACTTCTGTTCAGCCCTTCACCAAGAAATGAGCGGATACTTGCTTGTAAAACCTAAAAACTAAAAGTAGTTTAGGAGGCTGTCCTGTGGAGAAGGTAGTATCTCAACCTCGATAGCCTCCTAATTTTATAAAAGAAAGGTCCTGATTTATATGAAAAGTAAAAATCTTTCGGGGTTTTCATCTATATTATTACTTATTGCAGCGGGACTTATTGTTGTTTCACTATTCTTCCCGTGGTGGCGTTTAGATTTCTTTGCCCCACAATATCCAGAAGGATTAGAACTAGTCGTATACCCTAATAAGCTTGAAGGGGATATCAATAACATAAATAGTTTAAATCACTACATAGGGATGGCTGAATTTTGCCAAGAAGATTTTCCAGAGTTTCAATTTTTGCCGTTTATCCTCATTGGATTAGCTTTGATTGTAGGAATAGGAGCAATCGTTAGAAGGAAAGGCTATTTATATTTTTTAATAGGTTTATTTGTTGTTGGAGGAATCATTGGTCTAATGGATTTGAAACTTCGATTAGACCAATATAGTAAAAACTTAGATCCAATGGCTCCCATTGATTATGAACCCTTTTCTATCCCAATTGTTGGCGGAAATGTAATTGCAAATTTTAATACTTATAGTTTGTTTGGAGTAGGTATTTATTTTGCGACCGTAGCCTTTATATTGCTTTTAATTCCTCTATGGAAGGATCGTAAAAAATGAAAAGATGCATATTTCTATTATTCTTGATGTTACTGCTAGGAAGTCTTAATTTACATGCAACCTATGCGGAAGACTTGCAAAGTTTATTAGACAATTTAGGTGACGGGGAAGTCTTGCATTTAGAGAATAAGACGTATGAAGGAAACATTGTCATTACAAAACCAATGGAGATTGTTGGGAGCGAGGATACGGTAATTCGTGGTGATGGATTAGGAAACGTCATCTCCATTGAGGCTCCTGGAGTTAAATTAAAAAATCTTACAGTGACAAATAGTAGTATGACTCGTAACGATGCAGAAGAGTATGCTGCTATAAAGATCCATTCCGATGGAAATATCATTAACAACGTAACAATTACAGATTCATTCCATGGTATTTACTTAAGCCAAGCTCATGAAAATGTAATCGAGAATTGTCATATTATTGGTCTTGGTGATGGGACAATTGGTGGACAAGGAAATGGACTCCATATTTATTTTTCAAACAATAACCTATTTAAAAATAATTTTGTCGATGGTGCTCGAGATGGAATGTATTTTGAGTATTCCAATGATAGTGAAGCTTTCGGTAATTATTTAACGAATAATCGATACGGATTACATTATATGTATTCTCATGATAATACTTTTAAAGAAAATATCTTTACTTCGAATAAAGGCGGAGCAGCAGTAATGGAGTCTTTTAGAAATGTGCTGGAGAACAACCAGTTCATTTATAATTATGGTCATAAGTCTTTTGGAATTTTACTTTTAATGGCGAATGACACCGTCATTGAAAACAATACGCTCTTTTTTAATCAGCGGGGGCTGTATATTGATTCATCTACAAATAATTTAATTCAAAATAATCACATTGTACAAAACCATATTGGAATTGAACTTTGGGCAAGCTCCAATGAACAAGTTTTTACTTTGAACAAAATTGAAGAAAATATAATTCCTGTCTTTACCCTTGGAGGACAAGGTAGAAATTATTGGAATAAAGATGGTCAAGGAAACTTTTGGGGAAGCGATTTCCCTGTAATAGATTTAGACCAAAATAAAATAGGGGATGTACCAGTTATTTATCAATCGTCCTTAACAGAATTAATAGGGGATCAAGAGTTAACCTATTTATTTTTAAAAAGTCCAGCAATCAAAATTTATGATAAGGTAAACCAATTATTTAACGAACCTAAGATTATGTTTGAAGATTCCTCACCGATTGTAATGGATAAATGGATTAATACATATTGGGTTTGGTTAATGCTTGCTGGAATCTTTGTACTTTTCATTATTGTAAAAGGGAGATTTTTACTATGCACTATGTATGGAAGGAATGGAAGGAAAATGTAAAAGGAAAAGGTTTATGGATTTCCTTTGGAATAATCGTTTTAGTCTCTCTCTTTTTGCTATTTAAGTCTTCTAGTCTTTCCTTTGAACAAGGGATCTATATTCTTCAAATCAATTTGTTTGATATGATGATTTATTTGATTCCTATTTTTTGTTTATTTTTAGGAGCCTTCTCCCTTTTCCAAGAAAAAGAGCAGAAGACATTGATTATGTTGTTAACAAGAAGAGATACGTTTACAGGCTTTTTATTAAAAAAAACTATCGCAGTTCAAACATTGCTCATTATCCCTATAGTTGCGTGGTTCTTAATTTATTTATTGCCTATTAAATTTCTCTTTGAAATCGATTTTATAAGTTATGGTGCGTTAATTGTATCTTTTATTTGTTTAACGCTCGTGTTTACCCAATTAGGAATGATGATAGGAAGCGTTAGTCGTTCGATAATGCAAATTGTCGGTTTTGCTGTCGCAATATGGTTTTACTTTTTCTTTTTACACGATTTTATTCTGCTTTCCTTTTTATCAGATGTTAGCTATGACAATGTGAAATTTTTTTCTATCGTTTATTTTTTAAATCCGATTTCAGCAGCAAGAATTTTTCTTGAATCCGCTTTAGGAACGTATAATTTCGATCATATGTCAAAGTTGTTGCAAACTTTTATGTGGTTGAAGCCGGGAATTTTCTTGCTAATCAATGTATGTTTTTACATGATCGTATCCTTTGCGATTGGAGTAGTCTTTCATCGTAAGGAGGGAAAAGAGTAATGATTGAAATTCTATATTTATCTCAATCTTTTAAACAAAAAATAGTGTTAGACGATGTCAACTTAACGATTGAGGAAAATGAAATATGCGCGTTAGTTGGGCGCAATGGTGCAGGTAAATCTACGTTAATTCATAGTTTACTAGGTATTCTTCCCGTTAAGCAAGGAACGATAAAAATTAACGGGGTAAAGGTTTCAAAAAAAAGACGCCCAAATAATGAGGTGGCTTATTTACCGGAGAAGTTTATGCTTTATCCTTTATTAACAGGATATGAAAATATGGTTTTCTTTGCTCGAGCTGTTTCAAATAAAGTCGATGAATCCCGAATTAAGGAAGTGTTAACATCCGTCTGCCTTTGGGAAGAGCGGGATATCATCATTCAAAGTTATTCAAAAGGAATGCTGCAAAGATTAGGAATAGCTATTACTTTATATCAAGATTCGAACATTTTAGTCCTTGATGAGCCGACAAGTGGGTTAGATCCGATAGGGAGAAAAGAAGTGTTGGAGACGTTGAAGCTTCTGCGAAACAAAACGATCCTTTTATCATCCCATCATATGGATGAAATTAAAAGCTTGTGCACCCACGTAGCCTTTTTAAATAACCATAAAATTACGAAACATACAGTGAATGAATTTCTTGAAATGCAAAAATTAGGAGAGAATTCGATATGAAAAAACTCACAATTACTTTTACAACGTTGCTGCTATTCGTATTAGCTGGGTGTAGCGCTAGTAACGATGTAGAGGTGGAAATTAAAGAGCTATATTATAAAGGAGAAAGCCCTTCTGCTTTTGAAATTTTCGTAACGGAAAAGGGAGAACCGTTGGAAGGATTAACTATTTCAGCAGAATTAGCAATGTTAAATATGGATCACGGTAAGGTGGAGGTAGTGTTAGAGGAAGAAGGAAATGGTGTCTATTCTTCTGAAATTAACCTTCCGATGGCTGGGAGTTGGGAAACTGTTTTTGCCATTGAACGAGATGGTGAGCTAATCGAAAAAGTGATGGAATATGACGTAGAAGAATCTTCTATAGTAGCAATCATTAATGGAGAACCTGTCACTACGGAAGATATTGAATTTTATCGTTTTATAAATGAACTTCACATTGCAATTGGTCGTGAAAATGATAAAAATAGCTTGCAAGGGCAAGAGTTACAAAATGCATTACAATATTGGGAACAAGAGGAGGAAATGTTAGATCGTAATTCATTATTAACTCAAATTATTCGACTTCGAGCAATGGCACTTTTAGGTGAAGAAAAAGGGCATACTGCTACAAGTGAAGAGGTAGCGAAGGAAATCGAAAACATTCGAGAACAATATAATGAATTTGAGATTGCCCAATCAATGATCGAAAAATACGGTGAAGAACGATTTTGGGAAAAAGAAGAAGAACAATATAAGTTAATTATCCTTTCACAAAAAGTGCAAGAGGATTTAATAGAGGACGTTAGAGGAAAAAATAAAAATGTTACTGAACAAGAAATTATGTATTTAGCATCGAAAGCCTATGATGATCTGCTTGTTTCACAAGTGAATTCTTTGGAAATAAAGTTTTTTTAAGATAAATGCAGACGCTTCTTAATAGTGTCTGTTTTTTGTTTTTAGAAGGTGGGCGGAGTTTCTTTCACGAAAGGTTAGTCGAAAAGTCCGCCCGTATTGAAAATTAACAAGCAATCTTTTAAACATCCGGCAAGCTGAACAATTTTCTAGCGTTAGCTGTAGAATGCTTTACAACTTCTTCAGGAGTCACTCCCATATATTTTGCAATTTCTTTCACGATATGGGGTAAGAATGCCGGTTCATTCCGTCGATTTTTCGGCTTGTTCTCCAAATTCCGCGGGAGAAGATAAGGTGCATCTGTTTCGATAAGTAAACGATTTAACGGAATAAATTTCACGGCATTTTGTAAATCTTGCCCTCTACGCTCATCGCAAATCCATCCAGTTACTCCAATGTAGAATCCCATAGATACATATTTTTTTACTTGCTCTTCATTCCCTGTAAAACAATGGACGACAGAGTTTTCCGTTAAATCACGATAGTTTGCAAATATTTCACAAAAACGGTTTTGGGCATCCCGCTCGTGTAAAAATAGCGGCATTGAAAGTTTTCGAGCTAAGAGTAAGTGGGCGTCAAAACATTCTTCTTGAATGTCTTGTGGAGAAAACATTCGATTGAAATCTAAGCCACATTCTCCAATAGCAACCACTTCATCATGATTAGCTAATATTTCTAATTCATATATTGTTTGATTAGAAAAATGTTTTGCATCGTGGGGATGAATTCCTGCCGTTGAAAATAAACGGTTCGGATAGTTTTTTGCAATTTCTAAACTTTCTTTGCTACTTTTAATGCTTGAGCCTGTTAATATCATTTGATTGACACCAAATTGAA
This sequence comes from Lysinibacillus sp., assembly GCA_012735355.1. GTDB lineage: Bacteria > Bacillota > Bacilli > Bacillales_A > Planococcaceae > Ureibacillus. Next base: position 7,533 of record JAAYHP010000434.1, read on the forward strand.
AAGCCCTTTCTATTACTTCATGTTGTTCATCCTGAAATTGTTTATCCGCTAAATTAACGCCGATATCAATGAGTTGTTCCATAAAAGTTCCTCCTTATTTTAATAATACTTCTTATTTTAACACTGGAACGGAAATCAATTTTCATTTAAATATCAAAAACTCATCATTTTCTTTTAAGAGAAAATGATGAGTTTTTACTTTTGTTTTAGCTTTTTTTATTTATGATGTTGATGAGTATTGGGACAAGTAAATAAATAAGGGCGTGGGTCCGATTTTCGCTTCTAATTTTGTCATGATGGATTTTATATATTGCTTAATCGTTGCTTCACTTAATGAAAGAATATGAGTTTCTATATTACGAAAGAGGAATAATCTTCTAATTAAAAATATTTACTCATCAAAAGTGGTCTTTAGTTTGAAATTATATCTTTTAGGAAATGGTAAATGCAAAAAGCGAAAATAGAAGGTGACGCCATGCTTGATTATTTTAGAAAAGGATCCGGAGAGATTTTAGTATTAGTGCACGGATTTTTAGGTGCAAAGGAAATATTTAATGAAGTGTTGTCGAGACTTACAGATGCTTTTGATGTTATTGCCATCGACTTACCTGGACACGGGTTAAGTGAATTGGAAAAAGAGAGTTATTCTATTGATGATTATGTTGATGCAATTGTGGAAGTATTGAATCATGAAGGAATAAAAGATGCGACATGGCTTGGGCATTCGATGGGAGGTTACATCGTTCTTGCAGCACTGGAAAAGGACGTCCCAATGCATCGGGCTATTTTAGCTTATTCTTCTGATTTAGCCGATTCAGAGGAGCAGAAAGAAAAGAGAACGAGGCAACAACAACAAATTGCTGAAAATGGAGTGAAATCTTTCGTAGACGAGGTCATTGAAAACTTTTTTGCAAAGGGAACGAAACAAGAGAAAATTGAAGTTGCTAAAAAGATTGCGTATCAAGCTTCGAAGGAAGGTTTAGTTGTCGCGTTAGAAGCGATGAAAAATCGACAGAATCAGCAACAGTTGTTAGAGCGTTTAGAAAAGCCTGTTTTAGTCATTGAAGGTTCTCAGGATAATGTAGTAAAACCAATTGAGACAAGCAATTCATTCGTACAAAAAGTAATTACTCGTACTGGTCATTTTGGGATGTTGGAAGATCCGGAGCAATTCTTTAAGGCGGTGGAGCAATTTATGAGCAATTAAAATAGCGGGGGCAAATAGTCGCGTCCCGCTATTTTAATTTTTTTATTTGGAAAGTAAGATATTAGCCAAAATCGGATATTAATTAGCCAAATCAAGTTAGATATTAGTCAATCTAGCAAAAATATTAGTCACCTTGAGAATATCGCCAATAGGCAATCCAGTTATTAGTCAAAGTCAGATAATAATTAGACAAATCAGTGTAGATATTAGTCAATCTAACTGAAAAATTAGCCACCCTGAGAATATCGCCATTAGGGAAGCCAGTTATTAGTCAAAATCGGATACTAATTAGTCAAACTAGGATAGATATTAGTCAATCTAGCAAAAATATTAGCCACCCGATAAACCCCTTACTTAAAGAAAAGTAAAATTAAATCGCCCAATCGCCGTTACGGAAAATCGGCACAACAGTTCCGTCTTGCTTAATGCCGTCAATATCCATACTTGCTGAACCAATCATAAAATCGACATGTACATTGGAGATGTTTAACCCTTGAGCCCGTAATTCTTCCTCATTCATTTTCGTTCCGCCTTCGATTGTAGAAGGATAAGCAGACCCAATGGCAATATGATTTGAAGCATTTTCATCAAATAACGTATTGAAGAATGTCACACCGGATTGGGAAATAGGTGATGGATCTGGAACGAGGGCTACTTCACCTAAGCCAGTGGCACCTTCATTTTCAAACACTAACTTTTTAATTGCTTCATCTCCTTTTTCAGCGGAAATATCAACAATTTTTCCATCTTTAAAGTGAGCGACAATACCTTCAATTAATTGCCCAGCATAGCTTAAAGGCTTCGTTGAACGGACAACGCCATCCATTCGTCGAGTATCCGGTGCAGTGAAAATTTCTTCTGTCGGCATGTTGGCAATAAATTCTTCACCTTTTGGATTCAAACTTTCCGCACATGTCCAAATATGATTCTTCGGCAACCCAAGTTTAAAATCTGTACCAGGTGCTTTAAAATGCAATGCATCAAATTGGATGTCATTTAAAATTCTCGCTTTTTCATTCAATGTATTTTTGTGCAAGTCCCAAGCTGCAATTGGGTCATCTTCGTAAACACGACAAGTTTTAAAAATTTGATCCCATAAAGCATCCACTTGTTCTTCAGAGGATGAAAGCTCTGGGAACACTTTTGCGGCCCAAGCACTACCAGCAGCTGCTGCCACCGTCCATTTTAAATCGTTGTTTTGTGTTGCTTTTCTTTGTGCATGGAAAGCTTGGCTTGCAGCTTTTTGGAAAGCAGCAACTTTCACTGGATCTGCTGAGTCAAGTAACCCTGGATCGCTAGATAAAATTGAAAGCCTTGAAACCCGTTTATTTAACACGTGGTCTTCGGATTCCTCAATTTCATATGGAGGAATATCCGTTAAAATTTCTGTCGGTTGATGAAGATAATGCATTTTCGTAATTTCGTCATCGCTCCACTTCACAATGACTTTTTCAGCGCCTAATGCATAAGCTTCTTCAGTGATTAGTCGAGCAAGGGGAGCTTGATCTACGGAAATGGTCATTTTCACCCAATCTCCAGGTTGCACATTGATTC
>JAAYHP010000435.1 GCA_012735355.1 Lysinibacillus sp.
CCCACCCCAGCTTCTGCAAATAATACATTTTTTTCTTTTAGTGCTTTTTCAATTTGATAACTCATGAAAATTTGTTCATCGCGACATTCCAATCCCTTTTCCGGTAACAAATCATAAAACATGTCACCAATCCAATCGCCAAGGGAATCAAAAAAGCTTTTCTCTTTTGATAATTCAAAGGGTAATGATTGTTTCATTATTCTGTTCTCCTTTATCAATGCCTATTTGTAGACATTAAGAAAGTGTCTCGAAAAAATTCAAGACACTACATATAAATTCTGTATTACAATACTACTATTATAAGAGATATCGACATGAAATGACAACTTTCGATACCCTCTTACTTTTGCGACTTTTGTCCCCAAAATTGATATAAATCTGTTCGAATAAATCCGTTGAATAATTTCCGCTTTTTCGTTGCTTGCTTACCGTAAAGCTCTTCAAAATTCTCCATGGAAGACAGCATATACACTGACCATGTTGGATATTCTCTCATCACTTCTCCAAGACGGCGAATGACCTTTTCAACTTCTTCTTTTTCACCGATACGCTCCCCGTACGGAGGATTGGAAACGATGACACCATCCGTCAATTTTGTTGTAAAATCAGTTGCTTGCATTTGTTTAAAAGTAATAATATCGCTAAAGCCAGCTTCTAAAGCATTGCTTTCCGCTATTTTAATCATGCGATGATCAATATCTGATCCCATGATTTCAAGGGGCTGATCGTAATTTGCTAAATCATCCGCTTCGTTGCGTGCTTCATCCCAAATTTTCTTTTTCATCCATGGCCAGTCTTCCGAAATAAAATCACGATTATATCCCGGAGCAATATTTTGACCAATCATAGCGGCTTCTAGAGGGATTGTACCTGAGCCGCAAAACAAATCGACAAAAGGTCTGTGGGGAGACCATTTTGAAATTTTCACTAATGCGGCAGCTAACGTTTCTTTTAGTGGAGCCTCTCCTTGATCTAGTCGATATCCTCGTTTATGCAGTCCTGCCCCCGAAGTATCGATAGTGAGGGTGGCTTCATCTTTTAATATTGATACTTCAATTTTATACGTAGCACCGGATTCATCTAAAAACCCAAGTCGTTTATAAGCAAATTTTAAACGTTCTACAACCGCTTTTTTAACTATCGCTTGGCAATCAGGAACACTAAATAATTTTGATTTAACAGATTTTCCTGTGACAGGAAAATTGGCGTCAACAGGTAAATATTTTTCCCATTCGATGGCTTTTGTATTTTCAAATAATTCATCGAAAGTTGTAGCAGGGAATCGTCCAACGACAATTTTTACCCGATCTGCCACCCGCAGCCAAAGATTCGCTCTCGCGATAGCAGATTCATCCCCTTCAAAAAATACCTTTCCATTTTCTGTTCTCGTTTCATAGCCTAATGCTTTCACTTCTTCTGCAACGATTGATTCTAAACCCATTGCACTTGTTGCTACTAATTGAAATTTTGTCATACTTTACTCCATCCTTGGTGTTCATTTTTCCATTTTGTGAGGAAATCAATTATAACATCAACGGGCTGTGGTCTACAAAAATAATAACCTTGAATATAATCACAATCCATTTTTTTTAAAAACTGTATTTGTTGAGCAGTTTCTACTCCTTCAGCAATAACATCCATTTTTAAACCGTGAGCCATTTGAATAATGGCTTCTACAACAGCCTTTCGGTCATCGAAAGTTGTTAAATATTGAATGAAACTGCGATCGATTTTTAAATAGTCGATGGGGAATCGTACTAAATAACTCAACGATGAATACCCTGTACCAAAATCATCGATTGAAAGTTTAAAACCTAGTTCTTTCAATTTAGTTAATTTTTCTATCGTATCCGAATCGTTCGTCATTAATGTACGTTCTGTCACTTCGATTTCTATATTTTCCGCTTTCGTATTATTTCGATGTAAAATGTCTAAAATAGATTCTAAGAAATTATATTGCTGAAAATGAATACTTGATACATTAATCGCTATACTAATATTATCATGTCCAGCTTGATGAAATTTTTGTAACCCTTTACATACAAGTTCAAAAATAATTTCAGACAAAGGAATAATTAATCCAGATTCCTCTGCATAGGCTATAAATTCATCTGGTGGTACGATTCCTAACTTTTCGTTATTCCATCGTACTAAAGCTTCTAGGCCGATAATTTTATTCGTTTTTAAACATAATTTTGGTTGGTAATGGAGGGTAAATTGTTTCTTTTCGATTGCTTTGCGCAATTCATTATCAAGGAGCAATACCCGCTCAGTATCTATATTTAATTCATCAAAATAAAAGGAAAATCCATTCATCCCTTTTTGCTTTGCATAGTACATCGCTTTATCGGCACAATAAATTAATTCATCTGTCGTTTGACCATCGTTGGGATAAAGGCTAATCCCGATGCTTGTTGACATGTATATTTCATGACCGTTAATAACGACAGGTTTTTCTATTGCGCGAATTACTTGTTCAGCAAATTGGGCAGCTTCTCTTGGATGTTGTATATTAGTCAAAGTTATGATAAACTCGTCTCCACCGTGGCGAGCTAAAATATCTTTTTCACTAATTAAACTTTTCAGTCGTTGGGCCATTTCAACTAACAATAAATCCCCAGTTGTATGCCCTAACGTATCGTTCACTTGCTTAAAACGGTTTAAATCTAAAAAAAAGATTGCGTGTTGTATTTTAGAGTCTAATAATGAAGAAGATGATTCCAATAAAGAATTCATTTTTACTGAATAGGAATAACGATTATTTATGTTTGTTAATGTATCCGTTAAAATTTTTTCCTCCAGCTCCACTTCGACACCTTTTTTCTCCGACAAATCGGAAAAAATACCAACGTAATGGGTTATTTCATCTTGCTCATTTTTAATAGCTAAAATTTTTAACCATTCCGGATAAACTTCCCCATCTTTTTGTCGATTCCATATTTCTCCTTGCCATAAGCCGTATGTATTAATACATTCCCACATATTTTTATAATAGTCTTTATTATGAGCACCAGACTGGAGAATTTTTGGATTTTGACCGACGACTTCCTCATAACGATACCCAGTGAGAGATTCAAAAAATGCATTTACGAACAAAATTTTTCCTCGTCTATCAGTTATTACTACACCTTCAGAAAGATTATTTATAATTTTTTCTAAAAGATTTTCTACGACGACTGAATCTGATTCAATA
>JAAYHP010000436.1 GCA_012735355.1 Lysinibacillus sp.
AACTTAATTAACGAAGGTCGAGTATTAATGATGTCTCCAGATTTAAGATACCAGCTTCTATTTCCGAGTATCGTATTAAGTGTGATTACAATTTCCTTCTATATAATAGGAAACTCCTTTGCTGATGCAGCGGACCCGAAAAATCACGTATAGGAGGCATAAAGATGGAAGAGAAAAAGAAAAAAATTTTATCAATTGAAAATTTAGTAATCAAGTTTAATTTACGGGGGCAAGTGTTAACGGCTATACGTGATATATCATTAGATTTATATAAAGGGGAAAGTTTAGCAATCGTAGGAGAATCAGGCTCAGGGAAATCAGTATTAATGAAATCAATCATGGGCCTACTTGATAAAAACGGCTATATTAATCAAGGCAAAATTTTATATGAAGATGAAAATTTAGCCCAATTCAAAACTGAAAATGATTGGTTGAAAATACGGGGGAAAGAAATTGCTATGGTTACGCAAGACCCAATGACTTCCCTTAATCCGCTAAAAACGATTGGAAAACAAATTGAAGAAGCAGTTGTTTTACATCAAGGGTTAAAGGGGAAAGAAGCCTACAAAAAGGTTCTTCAATTACTGAACGACGTTGGAATCGGTGACGTTGAAAAACGATACAAACAATACCCTCATGAATTTTCCGGTGGTATGCGACAACGGATTGTTATAGCAATCGCCATTGCTTGCAATCCAAAAATATTAATTTGTGATGAACCAACAACAGCTCTTGATGTAACGATTCAAGCGCAAATTTTACAGTTACTAAAAAATCTTCAAGAGAAATATCATCTTACAACGATTTATATTACTCACGATTTAGGGGTTGTAGCAAAAGTAGCAGATCGTGTTGCAGTGATGTATGCCGGGGACATAATCGAATTTGGGAAAACCGATGAGATCTTTTTCAATGCGAAACATCCGTATACATGGGCATTAATTTCTTCCCTTCCTCAATTAGGAGAAAAGGGGGAAGAACTTTATTCCATTAAAGGGACACCTCCGAATCTATTTAAAGAAATTAAGGGGGATGCCTTTGCCCCTCGTAATCCATACGCATTAAAAATCGATTATGTAGAACGACCACCATACTACAAAATCAGCGATACTCACTTTGCAAAAACTTGGCTACTGCATCCAAATGCGCCAAAAGTCGAACCTCCTGAAACGTTGAAAAAATTCTTTGAAGAAGGGAGACGGTACGCAAATGGCTGAAAGAGGAGTATTACTTGAAGTAAAAAACTTAAATGTGTCTTTTGGTAAAGGAAAGAAAAAATTTGAAGTAATCAAAGATGTTAGTTTTAGCATTTATAAAGGTGAAACCTTTGGATTAGTTGGTGAATCCGGTTCGGGTAAAACGACAATTGGTCGAGCGATTATGCGCATTAATGAAGTATCAAGTGGGGAGATTCTCTTTAAAGGTAAACGAATTAATGGAAAAATCCCTAGAGATTGGGATCGTGAAATCACACAAAAAATTCAAATGATATTCCAAGACCCAATGGCTTCTTTAAATGAACGAGCAAAAGTTGACTATATCATTAGTGAAGGCTTATTTAATACAAAAAAATATTCGAGCGAGAAAGATCGACAAGAGAAAGTACGAAATGCACTGTTACAAGTGGGACTTTTACCGGAGTTTGCTTCCCGCTTTCCCCATGAATTCTCAGGTGGTCAACGCCAACGAATTGGAATTGCCCGCGCTTTAGTGATGGAACCTGAGTTTATTATTGCAGATGAACCAATCTCAGCTTTAGATGTTTCCATTCGTGCGCAAGTGTTAAATTTATTGTCCACCTTACAACAAAAAAATAATTTAACGTATCTATTTATTGCCCACGATTTATCGATTGTTCGTTTTATAACGGATCGAACGGCAGTGATTTATAAGGGAAGAATTGTTGAATTGGCAGAGACTGAAAAATTGTTTTCGAATCCGATTCATCCTTATACTCGCGCATTATTATCAGCAGTTCCTGAACCGAATCCATATAAAGAACGGAGTAAAAAGGTTGAAATTTATGATCCTTATCAGCATAACTATGAACAAATGCCACCTTCTTTTGTTGAATTAGAGGAAGGCCATTTTGTACTTGCCAATGAAGAAGAAGTTGAAAGGTACCGTGAAACTCAAAAAATGGGGGTTAGCTTGTGAGGATACCAAAATCGTTAAAAAAAGGGGATACAATTGGACTTGTTAGTGCGTCAAGTCCAACTCCTCTAGAAGACTTACCAAAAGCAATTAAAGCTGTAGAAGACCTTGGTTTCAAAGTCGTTGTAGGAGAAACGTGCAAGAAAAGACATGGTTATTTAGCTGGTAAAGATGATTTGAGGGCACATGAAGTAAATGAAATGTTCCGCAATCCGGAGATTGATGGAATTTTCTGTATACGCGGAGGATATGGTGCTACAAGAGTATTACCATTGCTTGATTTAGAAATGATCAAACAACATCCAAAGGTGTTTGCTGGGTATAGTGATGTAACAGCACTCCATATAGTATTCAATCAACAATGTGATTTTGTCACGTTCCATTCGCCGATGCCTTCTACAGAATTTATAAAAGAAGGAATGGACGATTATACTTGGAATTCCTTTTTATCGAGTGTAATGGAAACAGAACGTACCGATTATATTTTGGAAAATGCCGATGGAAAGCCTATGAATGTTTTAGTTCCGGGTGAAGCGACTGGTGAACTTGTGGGTGGAAACTTAACATTAGTTGCATCCTCTTTAGGTACACCTTATGAAATTGATACAAAAGGAAAAATTTTATTTTTAGAAGATATCGATGAATATGAACGAAGCGTCGATCGAATGCTGACCCAATTGAAACTTGCCGGAAAGTTGGATGATGCAG
>JAAYHP010000437.1 GCA_012735355.1 Lysinibacillus sp.
AATAATGATGGTAGTATTTTAATTACCACTCCCATTTTAATTATGTTATTTAACAACATGGGTTTAAAAAATCAAGAAAAGATACCTTATTTGTTATCAGGAGGTTTAATTGCGACAGCATCAAGTGCTCCTATCGGAGTCAGTAATATAGTAAACCTTATTTCATTAAAAATTGTTAACTTAACTTTATATGAATATACAATGATGATGTTTGTTCCTGCAACTCTAGGTTTATTAATACTCGTTAGTTTTCTATTTTTATACTACAAAAAGACTTTACCCAAAACGATTCCAAAAGTAGTAATAGGAATGTCGCTTCCTAGCTATCATCCAATTAAACAACTCGCTTTAGCAAATTCATCCAAAAATAGCACTAGCTTTATTGGTAGAGTACTTTTTTTTATACTTGCAGTACGTTGCAGTCTTTTCATTGCTTCTTATTTTGAAATTCCAATTTCCGTCGTCGCTATATTTGGTTCCCTCGTTCTTTTAGCATGGAGATGGATATATTTAAAAATCCCTCCAGTAGATCTATTGAAAAAAACACCATGGTATATCATCCTATTTGCCTTTAGCATGTATATCTTAATTTATGGGCTCAATAATATCGGGTTAACAAATTGGTTAGTACAGGTCATGAGTCCTATCGTTGCTGACAATTTACTAAATACAAGTATATTAATGGGCATACTTCTTTCTGTTCTTTCCAACATATTCAACAATCATCCTGCATTAATGGTCGGGACGATCACACTAACAACTATGCCACTTAGCCCTATTGAACTGAAAGTTGCTTATTTGGCTAACATAATTGGCAGTGATATTGGGGCTTTATTACTTCCAATAGGTACCCTTGCAACATTAATGTGGATGCACATTGTACGAAGAGGAAACGTAAAAGTGATATGGTGGCAATATGTAAAAGTTACATTTATCGTTATTCCACCAACAGTTATTTTCACGTTAGTCATTTAATATTATTGGATAACGTGGGTTTTTTATTAGTATGGAGATCCCATTAATAAAAACTATGACAGGCTTTTCTTAAATATAATGAAGGTGGGTGAAAGTATTGAAAGTTATTTATGAATGTGATAAAGGGGTTATGAAGTTTAACTTCGTTCTAGAGGTTGATGATAAAACTTCCTATACAATTCAACAAAATAGTTATAAAAGACGCGCTACTGTTTCATTATGGAGAAGAACGTGTGAAATTCATTTACCGCAAGATTGGACTTTACACTCTGCCCATCCGGATCTTTTAGCATTAGCTGCAGTTTCCATTATATATCCTTTTATAGGATCAAAAATTACCCTTTCGAAAGGTGTCTCCAATGATTTTCACAACACATTTAAAAAGGTGACTGGTAAAGAAATTTTACCTATTGATCCAAAGTTAAAGCCTCGAAAAGCAAGAGCAGATTCAGTCCCTGCGTTAGCATACAGCGGCGGAGTTGATTCGACTGCAGCTGCTATTCTGCTCCCAAAAAGCTCCCATCTTCTATATATGAATCGAATGACTCCGAAAGGAATTCAGCTTCAAAGAACATTACTGAATCAAGAAGCTGCCTATTTTGCTTGTGAATCAATGAAAAAGCTTGGAAGAAACGTTCATTCAATAAAAACAGACTTGCCATTTGTTAGAAAGCCAGCAGGTTTTCACACTTTCTTATCCGATTCTGTCCCATCTATTTTATTGGCTGACTATTACAGATTTGACTCCCTAGCTAACGGGCATACGTTGGAGGAAGGATATCAAGTTGGTTACAACGGTTATCTTGATGCAAAAGAAGGTCCTGTGATAAAAGTTTGGGCTGAACTATTAAAAGCAGTAGATATGCCATATTGTTTGCCAACAATAGGATTAAGTGAAGTATGTACTTCCAAAATAGTCATGAATTCTCCTTACGAAAAGTTTACACAAGCTTGCAGCAGAGGGAAAATTCAACGACCTAGCATGAATTGTTATAAATGTTTTCGAAAAACATTATTAGAAAAAGTGCTAAAAAAAGAAACTATAGATGATCAACTACTCAACCGTTTATTTAAAATACAAGATGCACAACACGTTCTTGCAGTAAGCCCAATACATTTTGAAAATGTTATTACCTACATTTGTTCAAAATACAATGGGAATCATCCAACAATGAACCTTTTGAAGAAAAAAACGAGGGGAGATATTCTTGATACTGCTTGGATGGAAAAATGGAACATATCATCCATTGAATTCATCCCATCAAAATATCAACAGCATATAAAAAATGAAATTTCAAAATACGTTGAAACAATGAATAAACAAGACGAAGAGAACATGAAAAATTTCAATTATAAGCATCTAACGAACTCCGCTGAGTATGCTTCCTATAATGCAAAACTGAAAGAATTATTTTCCCGCTTATGATACGCCGAGTTAGAAATTACAATGAATGAGTTGATTAAATGAAATGTTGTACAGTTAGCGTCCAAATTATTGGGCGCTAATTAAGTTTTGAATGAAAAAATCATCATTAATCGAAAAACATTCATTTGTAAAGATTTAAAAGTTGTATTGTTGTTCTTTATAAAGTGTAAATGTTAAAATATGAGTCATGTTAGGAGGTACGAAATATGTCGAATTTTAAAGATTTTGAATTTAAGCCATTCATTCAGGACGCAATACAGAAGCTTGGCTTCACAGAACCGACACCGATTCAAAAAGAAATGATTCCTCTTATATTAAAAGGAAAAAGTGCTATTGGACAAGCTCATACCGGTACTGGAAAAACTCACGCTTTTTTATTACCGATTGTCGAACGGATAGATGTGGAAAAACAGGAAGTTCAAGCGGTGATTACTTCACCGACGAGAGAACTGGCAGATCAAATTTTTCAATACTTAAATCAAATCATTGAAGGAACAGAAATTAAAGCGAGATTATTCATCGGCGGAACAGATAAACAACGGGATATTGAAAAATTAAAAACTCAACCCCATATTGTCGTAGGGACACCGGGGCGCATTCATGATTTAGTGAAGGAAAATGCACTGCTTGTTCATAAAGCTCCGATTTTAGTAGTAGATGAAGCAGATTTAGCTTTTTATATGGGCTTCATTGAAGAAATTGATGGCTTTGCTGCCCGCATGCCTGAAATGTTAGAAATGTATGTATTTTCAGCGACGATACCGGTGAAATTACAACCTTTCTTAAAAAAATATATGGAGTCACCGGTCCACATTCAAATGAACGATAAACGTCCGGTAGCAGAAGGAATAGAATTCCTGCTCGTACCAATTCGTTCAAAATCACGGAAAGCAAGGTTATTAGAAGTATTAGAGGCCATTAATCCATATCTTTGTGTCGTTTTCTGTAATACGAGAAAAACGGTAGAGGAAGTAGCAAGCTTTTTAGCGGAAAAAGGGATTCGCACAGGGCAAATTCATGGGGATTTAACCCCTCGTGATAGGAAAAAAATGATGAAGCAAATTCGTGATTTAGAGTATCAATATATTGTGGCAACGGATTTAGCTGCTCGTGGTATTGATATTCAAGGGATTTCTCACGTCATTAATTTTGAAATTCCGGAAGATCTAGAATTCTTTATCCATCGAGTAGGGCGAACTGCCCGAGCCGGAAGTAAAGGGACAGCGATTACGCTATATAGTCCTGACGATGAAGAGGCATTAGCTCGAGTGGAGAAAATGGGCATTCCTTTCCAACAAAAAGATGTGAAAAATGGAGAATGGATTGAACTAAAAGAACGCCACGCTCGAAAAAATCGAACTAAACATGAAAATGAATTAGATAAATTGGCTAAGGCGAAAGTTCGAAAACCGAAAAAAGTAAAGCCAGGCTATAAAAAACAAATGAAAATGAAGATGGAAAAAATAAAAAGAATTGAGAGGAAAAAGAGAAATCGATAGAAAAGAGGGAATTGTTGAATGTTACTTGGTTCACACGTATCAATGA
>JAAYHP010000438.1 GCA_012735355.1 Lysinibacillus sp.
ATCTTTAGCAGTAATTGTATAAGGACCATTTTCTGAAACGGTGAATGCACCTTTTATTGTTTTACCTTTATCCGTTGATAAATTCTTCAATTCAATGCCTTTATCAATTGATATATTTCCTGCGCTTAATCCACTTTCATTATCTTTTACAGTTACATTAATTGTTACTTCTTTATTACTAAATCCTGGTTCTGTATATTCGATTGTTGGTTCTTTTTTATCTATTTTATTAACAGTAACAGTTTTCGAAGTAGCATTTCCTGCACCATCTCGAGCAGTAAATGTATAACTACCGTTTTCTGTAACACTATATACAACTGTAAGTACCTTTCCACCGGAAGAAGTCGTTACATCAACTATATTTGGTTTAGTATCCGGTCCAACTAATGTGAAATCATTTTTGTCTAAAACATTATCATCCTCAACATTGACAGTAATAGTATTTTTACTATTATCATATTTATCAGATACTATTAAAGAGTTAATTTTAGGTGCTGTTGTATCTTTTGGAGGAGCTTCTGTTCCTTCTTCCCCCGACTCTTCCGCATTTCCGTAAATAGTGCCTCCAGGAATATTTATCGCCGCTGGGCTAATAGTATAAAAAACGATTAATAATAAAGAGAATATTGATATAACTCTTTTAGTCATGTTGTACCTCCCTATCTAGTTTTGTATGTATTTGATAGTTATTCATATTTATATAATAACATTTTGTAAAACTACTTCCAATTTATTTTCAATTATGTATTTAATAGAAAAAAACTGTAAATGGCTGTCACCATTTACAGTCAAGAAAACCCATTATTCTTCATTGTTCCCTTGCATAAAAGCCAACTGTTCTTCAACTTTTTCCCATTCTTCTTCCGTTTCAATCGGGTGAAGTTGGGCAACTTCCCCATTTTCACCTGGAGTGTATTCCGCTGCAAACAGCTCTCCGATTTCTTCGTCTTCTTCCGCTACAGAATATAATACATAATGTTTTCCAAATTCTTTTAATTCGAATTTATATAGTACCTCGCAAAGAAGCTCCTGATCATTCTCATCAGTCACTGTAAAAAATTCACTATCTTCATCATTCGAATCGGCGATGAAAGTATTCAACACTTCTTCTACCATTTCCCATTCTTCTTCTGTTTCAAGATCAGAAAAATCCGTCATATTTCCTTCATCGTCTAGTTCATAACGCAATGCGGACACATCCTCCGATTCGTTACCTTCTTCATCGATGAAAGAATAAATCACGTAAGAATGTTCATCTGAATCAAAAGTTAATACTACTTTACATTGTTGTTTATTACCATCTTCTGTTTGTAAATAAAATAATTCTTCCATTGTTAAACCTCCAACCGTTTTCATCATTCGCATTCAAAATTACCGAAAAAAAGGTGAGCCACTATATTGTGCTCACCCTTATACACATTATTCTTTACTCGTCAATTTCAATATCAAATTCGTCTTCAATGGCACGTAATTCTTCTTCAACTAAAGCCCATTCTTCTTCAGTTTCAATTGGCTGTAATTCGCCGTCCTCACCATTTTCCGCTGGAGTGAAAGATGAAGCAAAGATTTCAATTTGCCCATCTTCATCTTCTTCTGCTCCTACAATTGAATATAATACATAATTTTTTCCGAACTCTTCGGAATAAAATGTGTGAATTACTTCGCAAAGTTGTTCATTGCCATCTTCGTCTACTACTGTAATATGTTGTTCTTCGTGGTCGTGTTCATGTACCATGTTGGTCACCTCTTCTATAATTTAATCTTCTTAAAAATCTTTTACACATGAATCAGGGAATAAATGCTTTATTTCATTTAATACCCCAACATGGGTTACAGTTTGAATGATTTACTATCTAAATAACCTTGTAAAATCATAACTGCTGCCATTTTATCTATCACTTTTTTTCTCTTTTTTCTGCTTACATCCGCTTCAATTAACATGCGTTCAGCAGCCATCGTTGTTAATCGTTCATCCCAAAGAGTGACTGGAAGATTGAATGTTTCTTCTAAAAGTTTTTTATAGTTTTCAGATGCCTCACCTCGCGGGCCGACCGTATTGTTCATATTTTTCGGATAGCCCACGACAAATTCGGATACAGCATACTCTTTTACAAGCTCTTTTATACGTTCAATTCCAAACTCTCCGGCTTCTTCATCGATTTGAATCGTTTCAATACCCTGTGCTGTTAATCCTAGCGGGTCGCTAATTGCAATGCCCACCGTTTTTGTCCCAACGTCTAAACCCATTATTCTCATACTTAAGCCTCATTATTTTTTCTAATATAAAACTTGACAAGCTCTTCTAATATTTCATCTCGTTCAAGTTTACGAATCAGATTACGTGCATCTTGATGGCGAGGAATGTATGCCGGATCACCAGATAGTAAGTACCCTACAATTTGATTTGTTGGATTGTACCCTTTTTCCTCTAGTGCAGAGTACACCTTCAACATTACTTGCTTCACTTCTTGTTCCATTGATTCTTCTGGGAAATTAAATTTCATAGTTTGATCGAACGAACTCAAGACCAGCACCTCGCTTTCAGAAATAGGGAGTTGGTAAAACATCTCCATTTCCTATATTATAACTGATTCAACAAATCAGTGAAATAACTTTCTTCTAATTTAAGGATTTAACGTAATCATACACAGATTGAAGAGCCTCTTCAAGTTTTGATACTTCTTTTGCACCAGCCATCGCCATATCTGGACGACCGCCACCTTTACCTCCACAAATTTCAGCGACAGATTTAATGATGTTACCTGCATGATATTCTTTTCCTGCAATATCCTTCGTAACTCCAGCACAAAGCATCACTTTATCTCCATCAACTGCACCTAGAACGATGATCGCTTGTTCCATTTTTGCTTTTAAATCGTCCATCATTTGGCGCAGTTGGTTGTTATCTTTTGCTTCAACTCTTGTTGATAACACAGTAACTTCCCCGATTTTTTGTGCTGAGTCTAATACGCTTGCTGCTTCGTAATTCGCTAATTTTTGAGATAACGATTCGTTTTCTCGTTGTAATTCTTTATATTCCGATTGTAAGCCTTGAATACGCATCACTAAATCTTTCGGATTTGCTTTAAATTGACTTGCTGCTTCTTGTAAAATTCTTTCTTCTTCTTTTACAGCTTCAAAAGCACCTTTTCCTGTCACCGCTTCAATTCGGCGAGTACCTGCACCAATTCCTCCTTCTGAAACAATTTTAAATAGACCTATTTCAGAAGTGCGACCTACGTGCAATCCACCACAAAGCTCTACGGAATAATCACTAACTTGCACAACGCGAACGATATCGCCATATTTTTCACCGAAGAGGGCCATCGCACCGCGGGCTTTTGCTTCATCAATTGGCATCTCTTCAATAACGACTTTAATATCTTCCCAAATTTTTTCGTTGACGATACGCTCAATTTTTTCTAATTCTTCTTTCGTTGCTTGACCGAAGTGGGAGAAGTCAAAGCGCAAACGGTCCGGACCAACGTAAGAACCTGCTTGGTTGACATGTTCACCTAAAACGTCTTTTAATGCGCGATGTAAAAGGTGTGTTGCTGTATGGTTTTTCACGATATGTTTTCTTGCTTCTTTATCCACCGTTGCTTTTACACGGTCGTTCAAATGTATCTCACCGGATTCAACGATGACTGTGTGAAGATGTTGACCGTTTGGCGCAAGTTGAACATCTTTAACAATCGCTTTAAATGTATCGCTCTCAAGGGTACCTTTATCTGCTATTTGTCCCCCCATTTCCGCATAGAACGGCGTTTCCGCTAAGATGAGGAGCACTTCATCCCCTTCAGAAGCTACATCCACTACTTGGCCACCTGAAACCATAGCCACAATTGTTGATTCATTTTCAGCTACTTCATATCCAACGAACACGGACTCCTGAGTTAAATTAGCTAACACTTCATCTTGAACTTGCATTGAATCCACATCTGCACGAGCCTTTCTTGCTCTCTCACGTTGCTGTTCCATCGCTGCTTCGAATCCTTCATAGTCAATTGTCATGCCTGCTTCTTCAGCATATTCTTCCGTAAGTTCAATCGGGAATCCATATGTGTCGTATAGGCGGAATGCATCTTCTCCTGGAATTTGATTGAGACCCGCTTTCTTTTCTCGCTCAATGACTTCATTTAATATTTCTAATCCGCCATCTAACGTTTCATGGAAGCGATTTTCTTCATTTTTAATGACACGTTGGATAAATTCACATTTATCGCTTACTTCTGGATAGAAGTCTTTCATAATTTCACCAACAGTTGGCACAAGTTCGAACATAAATGGTTTTTCAATACCGATTTGTTTCGCATAACGTACCGCACGGCGAAGCAAACGGCGCAACACATATCCGCGCCCTTCGTTGGAAGGAAGCGCTCCATCCCCAATCGCAAATGCAACTGTACGGATATGGTCTGCAATTACTTTAAATGGTGTATTGATATCTTCTTTATTATTGAATATTTCCTTTAAGTCGATTTCGCCTGGTCGCATGTAACGACGATTTGCAAACTCTTCAATTTTTTCGATAATCGGCATAAATAAATCCGTATCAAAGTTCGTTGGCACATTTTGAACAACGGACGTAATACGTTCTAACCCCATACC
>JAAYHP010000047.1 GCA_012735355.1 Lysinibacillus sp.
AAAAAGGAGGTTGGGACATATAGCTAATTTAATTAAGAATCAGTGAAGAAGCATAGTAAAAAAATGATATGCAACGAAAATTGATTGGAGTGACGGGGCGACTCCAACGGGAACAGCCCGAAACTCGAGACCCCGCAGGAGCGATGAACGAGCCCCGAGGAGGCTCGAGTCGGGCCCGTGGAAAGCGGCCCCGGAACGGAAATCAATTTTCAGGTTAATATCAAAAACTCATCATTATCTTTTAAGAGAAAATGATGAGTTATTACTTTTGTCCCGACCTCTCTTTTTTTATACATGATATTGTTGATACACTTCTCGTTTTGGGATGCCTCTTAATTTTGCTACTTCTTTAATCGCTTCTTTTGACGTTATTTCTTTTTCCTCCATTAATAAATTCACATGTTCAACAATCGAAAGGTTTTCCCAATATGCTTCTTTTTCTTCTTCTTCAGTCTTTTGTGTTCCTTCTATTACAATACAAAATTCCCCTCGGACATCATTATCATTTGCCCACTGGATTGCTTCTTCAACCGTTCCACGCAAAAATTCCTCAAACTTTTTCGTTAATTCTCTTGCTAATACAATTTTCCGGTTTCCAAGAGTTTCTTCAATATTTTTTAAAGTGTCTTTTAGTCGATGGGGGGCTTCATAAAAGATGATCGTTTCTTGTCGTTTCGCTAAGTTTTCTAGCTGCTTTTTCCTGTCTTTTTTATTTCGGTTCAAAAATCCGAAAAAGTAAAAGGGTTGTGGTGATAATCCCGATGCAATGAGTGCGGATAAAGCGGCATTAGCACCCGGAATAGGCACGACGGCAAAATTTTCTGCAATCGCTTTTTTTACAATATCTGCACCGGGATCTGAAATGCACGGCATACCCGCATCACTCACGAGAGCAACAGACTTTCCTTCCCTCAAAAACTGCAATATTTTTTCGCCCCCTTGCTCTTGATTATGTTCGTGATAACTAATAAGAGGCGTTGAAATATCAAAATAATTACATAGTTTTTTTGTATTGCGAGTATCTTCCGCTGCAATAACATCCACTTCTTTTAAAATACGCATAGCCCGCATCGTCATATCTTCTAAGTTCCCAATTGGAGTGGCTACTAAATACAAGCAACTTCCTTGCTCGTGCATACTACTTTTTTGCGACTTCATTGTTTTCTCTCCCAATATACTTCAATTTTTCACTTCGACGTAATTGTTTAAAAGCATATTCTGCTCGCATCGCTTCTTGTTTCGTTTTAAACGTTTCATAATAAATACACTTTACCGGTCCCCTACTTCTCGTATATTTTGCTCCTTTCCCGGCATTATGTTGTGCTACTCGCCTTTCTAAATCATTCGTATAGCCCGCATAAAGGGAAGCATCCGAGCATTCTAACACATAAAAATAATGGTTATCCTTTGTCTCCATACAACAATTCACTCACTTCAGCTGTATACTTATTATTTTCATCATATACATACAATGGTGGTAAAATTTTTAAATCCGGCTTTCCATCTTTGATTCCTTCAATTAATAACATGTTTGCCTCTTTTCCGAACTTCGGGTAAACAAAACGAATCCGCTTTGGCTCTAATCGATGAGCTCTCATCGAAGTAACGATATCGAGAAGTCTCCCTGGTCTATGCACGAAGGCTGCTTTTCCACCTTGCTTTAACAATCTACCAGCTGAGTGAATCGCTTGATCTAAAGTAAGTAACACTTCATGGCGAGCAATTGTAAAATGTTCATTGGCATTTTTATCGCTTAATTCATTCGTTAAGAAATATGGAGGATTGCACGTTACGACGTCGTATTTCTCAATCCCAAGTATAGACGGAATTTCTTTTACATCACCGTGTATCATTTGAACTTGATTTTCCACACCATTATATTGAATGCTTCTTACAGCCATGTCGTATAATCGTTCTTGTATTTCTACACCAATAATTTTTGCCCTCGTTCGCGTTGTTAAAAAAAGTGGTATGACACCATTTCCTGAACATAAATCGACAATTTCCCCTCTAGTAATCGGAACGTTCACGAATTTCGCTAATAATACAGCGTCTAAAGAAAAGGAAAACACAGAAGGGCTTTGAATGATTCGTAAATCTTCCGCAAGTAAATAATCGAGTCGTTCATCATCTTTCAAAATATTATCCATATTTACACCTTCCTATGAAAACAAAAGGGGCTATCCAAAAATAAAGGTTTACTAAAAAGTTTAATTTATGTTGATTTTAGTGAAGGTGGGACGAGTGCCTCTGTTGCTTCGGTTTCAAGTTAAAGCAGAGCTTTTTAGCGGGATTAGCTTGAGGGAGGCTGAGGCCACACCCTAGATGCGCGTCCGCTCGAAACGAAAATCAACAATGTAAAAAACTTATCACCCAATATTGGATGATAAGTTTTAACTTACTGGATAGCTCCTTTGTTTAAGCATTTTTATTGAAAAAGGATAGACAAAACAAGCAGTCCTCCCCTTTACGGGAACTTCCAAAATGTACATTGCATACGTGAAACCCTTCATGATAAAGCCTAGCTAAATTATCGTAACCTTCCCCAATATCTACGTAGCTTTTCTTTTCACCATTCTCAGAAGTTTCCACTTCTTTCGTAAGTTCTTCTAGTCGTCTTCTTAAATGGAAGTTTTCTGTTTGAAGTGACTGATGCTCTTCCACCATATGTGCAACATACTTTTTTATCTCGTTAAACTCTTGTTGTAACGTTTCTAGTTGCTGTTCAAATTCCATAATAGAATCTAAAAAATTACGGTCTTTCAACCAAGCCACCCCATTAGTTTTGATCTATATCAAATTCTTCTCACATTCGAGTAATTCGTCCAATGTATATTCAACGGTGCGTTCTTGTTCTTCTAAGTATACTTGAATTATACGTTCCAGCACATTAATTGCTACGACAGTTCCAAAACCGTCAGGAGTTATCGTAGTTTCACCGATATCAGGCATGCCATCTTTCGCAATTTCATAATCATCATTTTCATATTTTAGGCAGCACATTAATCGACCACACAAACCTGATATTTTCGTAGGATTTAAAGATAAGTTTTGATCCTTTGCCATTTTAATAGAAACGGGATCAAAATCTCCTAAAAATGTTGAACAGCATAACATTCGGCCACAAGGACCAATACCTCCGAGCAGTTTTGCTTCATCTCTAACACCAATTTGTCTTAACTCAATTCGAGTTCTGAAAATGGCTGCTAAGTCTTTCACTAACTCTCGAAAATCTACTCTTCCTTCCGCAGTGAAATAAAAAATAATTTTATTTCGATCGAATGTATATTCAACATCAACAAGCTTCATTTCCAACTGATGCTCTGCAATTTTCACATTTGCTAAATCAAAAGCGCGACTCGCTTCTTTCATATTTTCTTCGACTTGGATTTTATCGCGTTCTGTAGCAGGTCGTAAAACTTGTTTTAATGGTAAAACGACATCATTTTCACCAACTTGCTTCATTGGAACAACGATTTTTCCATACTCGACACCCCGGGCTGTTTCAACAATCACATATTGATCCATTTCCAATTGAAATTCGCCAGGGTCGAAATAATAAATTTTACCCGCTTTTTTAAAGCGGACTCCTACAACATTATACAAAGGAATACCCCTCCTGCAATTTCAGCATAAGCTGTTCCATTAAAAGCGTACGATTCATATTACGTCCTACATGTTGCCTTGCTTGTAATATTGCTTGCATTTGTTCTGACAATTGCTCAAACGTTGAAGATAACGCCATATCTTTCCACGTATTCATCATATCCGGATAAGTACAGAAACTTTCAGGATTTGCCTTAACCGCTACAATATCACGATAAGCTAAAAGGAGTAAATCGAGACTAAGTTCCAATTCGTCTTTCTCTTTTATGTTAGGAAGCCACTCATCATAAATAATAAGCATTGCTTCATTCACGTTTTTTTTAACCGTCTCAACTAATTTTAACACTGTTTTTCTCGCTTGTGCAAACTGCTCATCTTGAGCTAATGCAAGAGCTGTTTCAAGGCTGTTTGTCACTTGGCTAACAGTGGAAGCCATTGACAAAGTTAAACCACGTTCTTGCAATTGTTTAATTAAAATGTCTTTAGGAATACTTGAAAATTTTATATGTTGACAGCGGGATTGGATCGTCGGAAGAACTTGCTGATATTGCTCCGTAAGTAGAATCGCTGTAACCAATCCATCCGGTTCTTCTAAAAATTTCAATAATGTATTTGCCGCTGAATTATTCATTTTATCTGCATGATGGATGACGTATATTTTCCGTCCTTCTTCTAAACTCGTTTTTGTCATTCCGGAAATCAAATCCCGTATTTGTTCTACTTTAATAAATTGCCCATCTGGTTCAATTTGTAAAACATTTGGATGATTTCCTGAATCTACACGTTTACAATTTCTGCATGTTTCACATGGAACATTTTTCGACGGATTTTGACACAACAATAGTTTGACGAAAAACTTCATCACTTCTTTTTTGCCTGTCCCTTTTTCACCTTCAAAAATATAGGCGTGGGCAATGCGATCTTTTTGAAAAATCATTTGTAACTGCTTCATGACGATTGGTTGAAGCCTCGAAAGCTCATCAACAGTTCCCATCATTTCCTTCACCACACTCTCGTTCAAGATCAATCTTTTCCTTAGAAAAAATCCCGTGTCCACAAACATGATGAAAGACACGGGGTTTCACATATATAAATTAATTAGTAAACCTTTAATTTCCCCAATTTTATCGAGCAAATCAATGGTTTCCTTTTCCTCATCTAATATGTCTTGAGCTAATTCAACTAACCGTTCGTCAATGGTTTTAACAATTTTTAATCTTCTACCTTCACCAAAACGATTCCACGTGTGGGACTGCTTCATTTCAAGACCATATTCAACAGCTTCTTGTAAAAATCGTTTCACTAGCATTTTAAATCGAGCAAGTTCCCTTAAACTTCTCGTTCTTGCTAACCGATCTCCAGCTGCTGAAATATCTCCAAGCAACCGTGTTATTTGCTCATTTTGTAATTTTTGACCTTGCTTCACTACAAGCTCTCCAAAACGATTGCCTGTTTGGTTTACTTGTTTTATCTCATGTGGATTTGTTTTAATTCCTACTCGCAAATCTTGATTAATTTTCATGTTAATCAGCCCCCGCACACTTTAAATTTTAACAAAGTGTACTAAAAAATTCTTTCTAAAAGTGGTGGAATTCTTCAATAGGTAATACAAACACTGTTGCTCCCCCGACTTCTACCTCCAATGGATAAGGAATGTACGAATCAGCATTTCCTCCGAGTGGTGAAACAGGAGTGACCATTTGTTCTCTCGCTCGACAATTATCTCGAATAATATCTAACACCTTCGAAACATCTTGATCATCTACACCGATCAGGAATGTTGTATTACCGGAGCGCAAAAATCCCCCAGTACTCGCTAACTTTGTTGCACGGAAATTGTGCTTCGTAAGAGCATTTGACAGTCGATTGCTGTCCTGATCTTGAACAACAGCAATAACTAATTTCATCCGCACCCACTCCCTAGTTTGCGTGTTTTCATTATACCATAATATACATTCACACTTCATTGCCTTTTTCTCGCGAACATCAACTAAAATGTGCAAACTTTTCTATGGAAAACTTATTTATTCCAATATTTACTCTATTATATTGAAGACTCGTGCATTCTATAACACTAAATATACAGTAACTACTTATCCCCTCTTCGTAAAGGGTACCTTATGCACGGTTTTAGCAGTATTACAAAAAGACTTAAAAGCAACTTATGAAGAAAGCATTAAACATAACTTGGACATGCCATTTAACGCCCTTTCTTCCATTCAATTATTCCATTCAATGGGTAAAGAAAAACCAAAAGCTAAATATATTAAAAAGAGGATGGGACAAA
>JAAYHP010000439.1 GCA_012735355.1 Lysinibacillus sp.
CCTTCATACAATGCATAAATCGCTTCGTTAATCATCGGAAGAAGGATACGGTTTGACACGAATCCAGGGAAGTCATTTACTTCCACCGGCTTTTTATCTAATTGAATAGCCATTTGCTCAACGGTTTCAAACACTTCATCAGTTGTAGCAAGACCGCGAATGACTTCTACAAGTTTCATCACCGGTACTGGATTCATAAAGTGCATACCGATTACTTTTTCAGGGCGACTTGTCACCGCTGCAATTTCTGTAATTGGAAGAGATGAAGTATTCGTTGCAAGAATGGCGTGTTCCGGTGCGATGGAATCTAGCTGTTTAAATATAGATTGCTTGATTTCCATATTTTCTGTGGCTGCTTCAATGACAATATCTACATCGTGTGCATCTTCTAAGCTGAGGGATTTTGTAATTCGACTTAAAATCTTTTCTTTTTCTTCTTCTGTTTTGCGCCCCTTTTCCACATCTCGGGAAAGGTTTTTTGTAATTGTTGCGATACCACGTTCAAAGAATTCTTGTTTAATGTCATTTAGTTTTACTTCAAAACCTGCTGTTGCACAAACTTGAGCGATGCCAGAACCCATTTGTCCTGCACCAACGACCATCACTTTTTGAATTGCCATTTCAATTCCTCCATTATTTATTCAATGAATGTGAATTTTATTGTTTCGGTACTTCAACCATAATGGCGTCCCCTTGACCACCGCCGGAACAAATGGCTGCGATGCCGATGCCACCACCACGGTGTTTTAATTCGTAGCAAAGGGTTAATATAATTCTTGCTCCGGAAGCGCCAATCGGATGTCCTAATGCAATGGCACCACCGTTAACATTTACTTTACTTGGATCGAGTTCAGCAATTTGATTACTTGCAAGAGCAACTGCTGCAAATGCTTCGTTAATTTCGATTAAGTCAATTTCTTCGATAGATTTATTTGTTTTCTTTAAAATTTCGTTAATGACAAGTCCTGGTGTTTGAGGGAAGTTTTCCGGTTCCACCGCAACTTCCGCATGGGCTAAAACGTAGGCAAGCGGTTTCAGCCCTTCTTCTTGCGCCTTTTTTTCGCTCGTTAACACAAGAGCGCAGGCACCATCATTTACCCCCGGAGCATTTCCAGCAGTAATGGTACCGTCTTTATCGAAGGCTGGTTTTAATTTAGATAATGCTTCCATCGTCGTGTTTCTTCGAGGCGCTTCATCCTCTGTTACAATGATTGTTTCTTTCCGGGTTTGGACTTCTACAGGTACGATTTCTTCCGCAAATTTCCCCGCATCAATCGCCTCGCTTGCTAGCTTCTGACTGCGGAATGCCCACTTGTCTTGCTCTTCTCTTGAAAGGTTAAACTCAGTAGCTGTTTGGTTTCCAAATGTCCCCATATGCACTCTTTCAGGATGGAAAGAGCAAGAAAGTCCGTCATAAATCATGCCATCTACCACCTGTGCATCCCCCATGCGAAGTCCCTAACGCCCCTTTAACAAATAATAAGGAGCATTTGACATCGATTCCATGCCGCCAGCAACGATGATTTCTTCTTCTCCTAGACGTATTAGTTGATCAGCGAGGGAAACGCTCCTCATGCCAGAAGCACAAACTTTATTGATTGTTTCTGTTTTCACTGTCCAAGGAATGCCTGCCTTTGTCGCCGCTTGCCGGGATGGAATTTGTCCTTGAGCAGCTTGAAGTACAGTCCCCATAATCACTTCATCCACTTGTTCCGGTTGTATTCCACTTCTTTTTAAGGCTCCCTTAATGGCAACGCCTCCTAAATCCGAGGCAGATAATGTTGATAGAGCACCTCCAAACTTTCCAAAAGGTGTCCTTGCTCCATCTAAAATGACCGTTTTCAAACTATACACCCCTTTTTATTTTTAATAGTTTGCTAGAAAATAACTTTCCTCTGTTGACTGAACGCTCGTTCGGTGATGGTGTAAGAAAAAATGGAGTTATTTAGAACCCCATTTTTTCAACTTTCTCCTTTATTTTACAAAATGACTATTTAATTAGCAATTATATTTTTCTTATTTTTCAGAAAAATATTACGTATCTACTATATTTATTCGCCTGGCACTGTTTCAACACTTGCATGAATTTCCTCTTCTGAAACTTCTTCTTCAGAGACTTGTTCTTGAGGCGCTACAATTTTTTCTCCAAATACGGAACGCTCTAACAATTCACATACATCGTAAGTACCTACTTTATCTTCCACTTCTTTCGCCTTCGTACCATCGGAAAGCATCGATAAACAATATGGACACCCTGCAGAGATCACAGACGCATTCGTCTCTAAAGCCTGTTCGGTACGGGCTACGTTAATACGGTTCCCAACTCGATCTTCCATCCACATTAAGCCACCACCAGCACCGCAGCACATAGCTGTTTCACGATTGCGCTCCATTTCAACCAGTTTCACCCCTGGGATGGCTTTTAAAATTTCCCGAGGCGCATCGTATACGTTGTTGTAACGGCCTAAGTAGCAAGAATCGTGGAAGACGATCGTTTCTTCTACCCGATGATGTAATGTCAATCTACCTTCTTCAATGAGCTTATACAACAGTTCCGTATGGTGATACACTTCCCCTTCCCAGCCGAAATCTTTATATTCATTTTTGAAGATGTTATAGGCGTGAGGGTCGATTGTCACAATCTTCGTGACACCATTTTTCTCAAATTCACTTATATTTTCTTGAGCCAATTCTTGGAATAAAAATTCGTTTCCTAGGCGTCTCGGTGTATCTCCTGAGTTTTTCTCCTTATTTCCTAAAATCGCGAATTTTACTCCCGCTTCATTCAATAGTCGAGCAAAGGATAGAGCGATTTTTTGTGAACGGTTATCGAAGGATCCCATGGAACCAACCCACAATAAATATTCGAAGCCTTCTCCTGATTTTTTCGCTTCCTTCACTGTTGGGATATGAACCGTTTCATCTAAAGTTCTCCAGTTTTCTTTTTCTTTGCGGTTTAGACCCCACGGATTTCCTTGGCGTTCGATGTTATTTAACGCTCGTTGTGCATCTGGATTAATTTTCCCTTCTGTCATTGTTAAATAACGGCGAAGGTCGATAATTTTATGAACATGTTCATTCATCACTGGACATTGGTCTTCACAATTTCGGCAAGTAGTACAAGCCCAAATTTCTTCCTCCGTAATGATATCGCCAATTAACGAAGGTGAATAAATGTCTTCAATGACCGCACCTTCCGCCCCTGCTGCCATTGCAAGTTGATTTCCTTTTGTTTTGTTCCAAACAAAAGTAGGCACCCAAGGTTTTGATTTTGTCGTAACTGCACCAGTATATGTTAAATGGTCACGCAATTTTATCATTAAATCCATTGGTGAAAGCATCTTCCCTGTGCCAGAAGCTGGACACATGTTTGTACAGCGCCCACATTCAACACAAGAATATAAATCTAACAATTGAATTCGTGTGAAATCTTCAATTTTTCCTACACCAAAGGATTCTGCTTCTTCATCATCGAAGTTAATTTTGCGCAGGCGACCAGCTTTTCCTGCTCTTTTAAAGAAAAGACCAATCGTAACAAATACTTCGTGAAATTGTTTTGATTGGGGTACAAATACAAGGAATGTGAACACAGCCAACATATGTACCCACCAAAATGCATAAAATAGCACATTCGCAACGTCTGGATTTAAACCACTAAAAATTAACGCAATAATACCTGAAAACGGAGCAATGATAAAATTCGGATCATTTCCATGAGCAAC
>JAAYHP010000440.1 GCA_012735355.1 Lysinibacillus sp.
ATCTACTGGGGGGTTTACTGACTGTGCCTTGCTAAACGGTGCAAAACATTGTTATGCCCTTGATGTTGGTTCAAACCAATTAGCGTGGAAAATACGCAATGATGAAAGAGTTACTGTAATGGAAAAAACGAATTTTCGCTATTCTAAACCGGAAGATTTTACAGAAGGACTACCGGATTTTGCAACGATTGACGTTTCTTTTATTTCCCTTTCTCTTATATTGCCAGTTCTCCATACAATCCTTCTTCCAGGTGGGGATGTAGTCGATTTAGTGAAGCCTCAATTTGAAGCAGGGAAAGAGAATGTAGGGAAAAAAGGGATTGTCCGTGATGCAAAAGTGCATTTAGAAGTATTAGAACAAACAGCAAAAATGGCTACTGAAGTAGGGTTTATCGTAAAAGATGCAACATATTCTCCCATCACTGGAGGAGAAGGAAATATTGAATTTTTATTCCATCTTTTTAAACCGAAAGAAGGGGAAGAAATTCCTGCCTTTACGAAGTTTAAAGAAGTGGTAGAATCAGCCCACAATGAATTAAAATAATACATTATTTAGGGAATGGCGGCGGTCATTCCCTATTTACTTGCTGGAGAAGAACAAAAAATGATAGTATAAATATACATTTATATTCATTCTTATTACATAACTATTTATATTAAGAGGTGCAATTCATGAGTAAAGGTCAACGCCATATGAAAATCCGAGAAATCATTGGAAATAACGAAATTGAAACGCAAGATGAGCTTGTTGAATCATTAAAAGAAGCAGGATTTAACGTGACGCAAGCAACAGTTTCAAGAGATATTAAAGAGCTGCATTTAGTAAAAGTTCCCCTTCCTGACGGTCGATATAAATACAGTTTACCTGCAGATCAACGTTTTAATCCTTTGCAAAAATTGCAGAGGTCTTTGACAGATGCTTTCGTTAGTATCGATGGTGTAGCACACTTTTTAATGCTGAAAACACTGCCAGGAAACGGAAATGCCATCGCCGTGTTAATTGATCATCTAGAATGGCCAGAAGTATTAGGAACTTTATCTGGTGACGATACGATTTTAATTATTGTTCGAGAGGAAGAACAACGTGAAATCATTAAAAATCGTATATTAGATTTACTATAATTCGAGGTGGTCTGTTTGTTAAAAGAGCTACATATTCGAAATTTTGCCATTATCGATGAATTAACGGTTCATTTTTATAATGGTTTAACGGTTTTAACCGGAGAAACAGGTGCGGGTAAATCCATCATTATTGATGCGATACACTTACTTGCCGGAGGACGAGCGAGCCAAGAATTTGTTCGACATGGTGCAAAAAAAGCTGAATTAACAGGATTATTTTCTATTACTGAAGATAAACATCCAATATTTGAAAAATTACAAGAAGCTGGAATTGAGTCAGAAGAAGGTACAATTATTCTACGTCGAGATATTAGTGATAATGGTAAAAGCGTTTGTAGAGTAAATGGGAAACTCGTCACTCTATCTACATTAAGGGAAATTGGATCAACGATTATCGATATTCATGGTCAGCATGAAAACCAAGAGTTAATGGATGAAAAGCAACATATACATTTACTAGATCAATTTGCTGAAAAACAATTACAGCCTATAAAAGAACAATACGAACAAATTTTTCATTCTTACCGAGCTTTAAAAAGAGAAGTTGAGGCCATGAATATTAATGAGCAGCAAACAGCCCAGCGGATAGATTTATATCAATTTCAAATTCAAGAATTGGAAGATGCTAGAGTTTCTGTTCATGAAGAAGAAGCTTTACTTGAAGAACGAAGAAGACTTCAAAATTACCATAAAATTTTTGAGCGGGCAAGAAATGCCTATGAAGCGATTTCAGGCGAGTATAAAGGTTTAGATTGTATCGGTGAGGCAATGAGCGCATTGGAAGATATCGTCATTGTTGATGAACAATTTAAAGATTCTCATGAAGCGGTGACAACGTCTTTTTACGCACTTCAAGACGCTTCACATCAAATTAAAAACATTTTAGACGAATTAGAATTTGATCCAGAACGATTAAATGAAGTGGAAAATCGGCTTGCCCAATATCAAATGTTAAAAAGAAAATATGGATCTACTGTGGAAGAGATTCTTTCTTATTATGAAAAAATAAAAGGTGAATTAAACAATCTCATAAATCGTGATGAAGCAATACAGAAAAAAGAACAAGAGCTAAAAAAAATGGAAGCCACTTTGGAACAGCTTTGTAATGAGCTAACGAAGGTAAGAAAAAATTGTGCCAATGCTCTTAGCGAAGCTATCATGAATGAACTTCGCGATCTACATATGGAAAAAGCGAAATTTATTGTACGCTTTGAAAGATTAAATAATTTCGATGTAAATGGGAAAGACTATATATCATTCTATATCTCCACAAATGTAGGAGAGCCTCCAAAATCATTACCAAAAATCGCCTCTGGTGGAGAATTATCGCGAATTATGCTTGCGTTAAAAACGATTTTTTCTTCTAAATCCCAAATTACATCCATCATTTTTGATGAAGTTGATACTGGCGTTAGTGGAAGGGTAGCTCAAGCGATTGCTGAAAAAATCGCTAATATTTCATTCAATTCGCAAGTTTTATGTATTTCCCATTTGCCACAAGTAGCGGCAATGGCCGATCAACATTATTTAATAACGAAACAAGTGGAAAAAAATCGCACTCATACAACGGTTCAACACATAGATGATAACCATCGGGTAGAAGAAATTAGCCGCATGATGAGCGGTGCGGAAATTACCGAATTAACATTGCAACATGCACGGGAATTGTTGCAGATGGCAAACGATAAGAAATTGGAGATAAAATCTTCATTATAAAATGAAAGTACCTAAGCGACAAATATTTACCTCACATTATTGTTTTCACACTTACACATAGTAATGTTACAAACCAATTGAGGAGGTGGACTATGAAATGCCATTTGCGTAATCTGTTGACTTATGTTTTGCTAACCATCGTACTTTTATCACCTTCAGGTTTTGCTGAAGCAAAAAAATTAATTCCGATGGGCGAATCGATAGGGATACAGTTGCAACTACCATTTGTATATGTCGCACATGATGTTTTGCTTCCAAATGGACAATGGTTAAAAAAGGGAGATATCATTAAAGAAGTAAATGGGAAGCCGATTGAATCCATTGATGGGATAAAACAATTATTGAATGGGACGGATGTGACCCTTTCAATTGAGCAAAAGTCCAATGAAACGAGAACGATTATTTTAACGAATGATCAAGCGAATAATATACTCCCTTTTCTAAAAGATGAAACAGATGGCATTGGTACTTTAACTTTTTTAGATCCTGATTCGAAACAATATGGTGCATTAGGTCATCAAATCATAGACGGTGTATTAAATAAACCACCAGAATTCACAGATGGCGCAATTTTCCTTGCCTCCATAGAACAAATTAAAAAATCTAGTCCCGGAAATCCTGGATATAAAATATCCGTCATTAATCGGGATGATATCCGGTTAGGAAACATAAGTTCCAACGACTCATACGGCATTTTTGGAAATTGGGAATCTGACATAAAACAAAGTATACGTAAACCGATTGATATTATGCACGATGATGAAATACAATTGGGAGAAGCAGAATTACTTACTGCTATTGAGGGTTCAAACGTAGAAAAATTTAAAATAAAGATCGTGAAATATGAAGATAATTTTTTGCAATTTGAAATAACGGACGAAAAACTTTTATCCAAAACTGGTGGAATATTACAAGGAATGAGCGGCAGTCCAATATTGCAAAAAGGAAAATTCGTAGGTGCTGTCACCCATATGTTTGTCGAACAACCAGCCCGTGGAGCGGCGATTACGGTAACGGAAATGTTAAAAAAGAAACCTGATTAATGATTTAAATAGACTACACTAAGTAAATGGTGTAGTCTTTTTTTGATAAAATTATTAAAATAATATGAATTATAGTAAAAAAGTGAAAAGCTAATTAAGGAAATTTGTCTAAATCTTTGTTTTTTTTCCTACTACATGCTTATTTTTCTGAATTTTAAAGGATTATTCAAAAAAATGTCGAAAATATAATTGTCAAGATTATTTAAAGAAAGACATATAAGTAATTAAAACACAAATTAGGGAGAATGAAAGTGGCAAATGAAGGGGGAACTTTAATGACAAAAGTAAGAGTTGCAGTTGCCGACGATAATCGAGATTTAGTTAGAACAATGGAGCAATTTTTTGAAAACCACTCAGATATTGAAATTGTGGCTACAGCATCAAATGGTAAACAATGTCTAACTATGTTAGATGAATACAAACCAGATGTATTGCTATTAGATATAATTATGCCTCATTTGGATGGCCTTGGTGTGCTTCAAGAAATGCACAAAGACGATCGTTTTCGTGACACGCATGTAATCATGTTGACTGCTTTTGGACAAGAAGATGTAATGAAACAAGCGGTTACATATGGTGCATCGTATTTTATGTTAAAACCATTTGAATTTGAACAACTTGTTCAGAAAATATTACATTGTGCAGGTCAAAAGCGTGAAACGGTCAAACGTCAAAGTGTGTTACAAACAGAATCAAGTAATGGAAAAGTCAATCAAAGACAACTGGATACTACAATCACTTCCATTATTAAAGAAATTGGAGTTCCAGCGCATATTAAAGGCTATTCTTATTTAAGGGAAGCAATTCAGATGGTGTATTATGACATTGATTTACTCGGTTCCGTAACAAAAATATTATATCCAGAAATTGCAAAAAAATTTGGTACTACACCTTCTCGGGTTGAACGAGCAATTCGCCATGCCATTGAAGTTGCCTGGAATCGAGGAAACTACGAATCAATTTCCCAAATGTTTGGCTACACAGTTCATCATTTGAAATCAAAACCGACAAATAGTGAATTCATTGCAATGATTGCAGACAAAATTCGCATTGAACTAGTAGCCTCTTAGTATTATTCGTTTGGGTTTAGTCGCCTCATTCTTTTGAGGCGCTTTTTATTTGAAGATGTAGATAATTGTTTATATAAGAATGTTCATTTTAAACAAATTTATGAAAATTATATAAACAATTTATAAAATAAAAATATTTCAAAGAGATTACTAAACAAAAAATTGTGAATTGTTTATACTTAAAGTAAAGAC
>JAAYHP010000441.1 GCA_012735355.1 Lysinibacillus sp.
ATAAAAAATTGCAACTTAATAAATCGGAATATCCCATTTTATGTAAAATGACAGAAAGAAATACTTAGTTTTCAAACTAATTATTTAAAAAAATCGAATTTGACAGAGATTGGTAAAGTGTTATAAAAACAAGGTTAGATAATTAGAAATATTTTTATAAAAGCGAAAAATTGTAGTCCGAAAATTGGGAGAGAAAAAGAGAATGCTTGAATCAAAAAGAAAAGCCATTATTTTTATAACAATATCATTTCTATTAGCAATTGTAGCAGGGGTATTTACATTAAAACAAGTAAGTGCCTTAAATGAGGAGTTAGGAGGGATGACTGAAATTTATGTTGCGGCTACAGATATACCCTCTAGAACGCAAATAAAGCCTGAACATCTTACTACAATGAAAATACCTAAAGGATTCCTTGTAGAGAATTCACATATTGAAACGAGCAATAGTGAAGAATTAATCAATAAAGTGCTTGTTGTTCCAGTATCAGAAGGAAGTATTATTACAAAAGAAATTGTTAAACCTTTCTCTGAAGCAATTAACAAGAATAATAGGCTTGTTGCTATACCGAAGTCAGACAGAATATTTTTTGATCGTGAAGATTTACATGCCTTAGATCGCATTGATATTGTTGTTTCCCACAATTTTGATGGGCAACCAAAGACAGAGATTTTCATGAAGGACGTATTAGTATTTAGCACTTTGAAAAAAGAGAATGAATTTAGAGGGGTTATGGTAGAAATTCCCGTAGAAGATGCGCCTAAAATTATCCATATGGAAAACTACTCTGATAGCATGCGTATCTTAAAAGCAAGCGTTGGAAAAGATTCCGTGATAATTAACGAAAATCAAGAAAATGAAATAGTGGAAGAAGTGAAAGAGGAAGTAGATCAAGTAAATACAGAAGAACAAACGAATGGGGTTGAACCAATAGATACTGGTGGGCAAGAGGCGGAACAGCAATAGAGTTTTTGGATTTATAGCTATAACGAATTGATTGTGGAAGTAGTTGGAGGAGCCTATGAATGAGATAAAGGTTTTGCTAGTTAGCGATCACGAACAAACGCTAAATTTTTTAAAGGGTGTATTTAGTGATTTTGATAATGTTGAATCACTTACACAGAAAGATTTAAGAACTGAACTCGATAGAATTTCACCCGACTTAATATTTCTCGTGGAATCAGAAAAATATTCTTCTGTCGATTTAATTGATTATATTCATTCTGTAAATCCAGACACCCCTATTGTTTTTATTGCTTTGACAAGAGACTTTGATGAATTACGTAACATTACAAGAGCTGGGGTAAAAGATTTTTTTGTAACACCTGATGAGAATACGGTCATTTTTGGGAAACGGGATGTAATTATTCAATCTGTCATAGAAGAAAAGAAACAGAGAGAACAAGTAGCTATTACAACAGAGTCATTTAAGAGGGGTAGAGGGAAAATTTTATCGTTTTACAGTGGTAAAGGTGGAAGTGGAAAAACACTTCTCTCTACAGCTTTTGCTCAAACATTAAAACTGGATTCGACCGCCCAAGTTATTTTAGTCGATTTGAATTTTCAGTTTGGCGGTGTAGAAACTTATTTATCGATTGAGTCGAATCGTTCCATAGCTGATCTTCTTCCAGTCATTCAAGAACTTAATGAAATCCATATACGTAATGTTGCCGAAAAAGAAATGAATTCCAAGCTAGATGTACTATTAAGTCCGAGAGATGCAGCTGTAGTTGAAGTTTTACCATCTGAATTTGTTTCAAAACTTTTAAGGACTTGTCGAAGAAGCTATGACTTTGTGATAGTCGATTTACCAACAGTATTTGATGAGATTACATTTTCTGCATTAGAAGAGTCGGACAAAATATTTTATGTATTAAATTTAGATACCCCTTCAATTTCTATGTTGAAGCAAGTAGAGACACTCTTTCAAAGACTCGGAATTGAAACGAAAGAACGTATGGAATTGCTTCTAAATGAGGTTGGAAGGGAAAATGAAATTGCTCCTAAAGACATTAAAAATATTTTATCTTATCCAATTGCTTATAAAATTCCAAGGGATATAAAAGGTGTTCAAAATCACATTAATAAAAGTGAACCATTTCGGAAATCACCTACTGATAAAAAACTAATTCCTTTTACAAAAAGCGTAAAAAAATGGGTAGGTCAAATTTTGGAATAGTATAATGATTCGTTACTTTTGGATCAAACATTAATTATTTTTCAATTTGAAAAAGAGAAATTTAAGGATATGATAACATGGCATTGTTTGAAAAGAAGCTGGATAGAAAGCTGAGCCTATATCAAGATAGCTTTAAAGATCCGGTTGAAAATGAACGATTGGAAGAGTTGATTGATCACTATAAAACTAGAATTTTAAAAGAAGCAAATTTAGAGCATCTAACGAGTTTGCCACAAGGTGAGATGAAATTAAGGATCGAACAGCTCCTCAGTCATTTCATGAGTGAAGAGAAAATTATTCTTCCTAGACATGAAAAAGAAGAACTTCTTACAAGAATTATAGATGAATCGATTGGATATGGACCATTAGAACCGCTGTTAGATGATCAGACAATCACTGAAATTTTAATCAATGGTCATAAAGAAATTTACGTTGAAAAATTAGGGAAACTGCAACGAGTTTCTGCTCAGTTTAAAGATGAAAATCATCTACGTCATGTAGTGGATAGAATTGTATCTCCTATTGGAAGAAGAATCGATGAGAGTTCCCCGATGGTGGATGCGAGATTACCTGATGGAAGCCGAGTAAATGCTGTAATCCCACCAATTAGTTTAAATGGAACTTTAGTATCCATAAGGAAGTTTAGGAAAGACCCTTTTACAATGAAGGATCTTCTCAATTTAGGAACACTCAATGAGGAACTTTCTCATTTTTTAGATGCCTGTGTGAAGTCGAAATTAAATATTCTTATATCTGGAGGAACAGGTAGCGGAAAGACAACATTACTCAACGTGTTAGGTAACTCTATCCCGGCTGGGGAACGAATAATTACAATTGAAGATTCTGCAGAGCTTAGAATAAATAAACCGAATGTAGTTGGAATGGAAGCAAGACCTGAAAACGTGGAAGGAAAAGGGGAAATCACGATTCGACATCTTGTGAGGAATGCTCTTCGTATGAGACCTGACCGAATTATTGTCGGCGAGGTACGGGGTGCAGAAGCTTTTGATATGCTACAGGCCATGAATACTGGACATGAAGGATCCATTACAACAGTCCATGCTAATACACCTTTTGATGCCATTCGACGTGTTGAAGGGATGGTCATCATGGCTGGAATGGAACTACCTTCAAGTGTTATACGCGAGTATATTGTTGGAGCTTTAGACATTATCGTTCAAAGTTCTCGATTAACAGATGGTACGAGGAAACTTACATCTGTTTGTGAAGTTTATAGAAGTGAAACTGGAGAAATTGAAATTAAAGAAATTTTTACTTTTAATAGGACAGGGTTGACGAAAGACGGGCAAGTGGAAGGTAGTTTCAAAGCAACAGGTTATATACCAAAGTGTATCGAAAGAATGAGAGTATTTGGTATCAATCTACCTTTGGAAATGTTTACAGCCTAAGGGGTGATTATTGATGAATATAGCTGTTATAACAGGTGCAGCAGTCATGTTCTTTATTTGGGGAGTTTACAACTACCTTGGATATCGAAATGAAAAAAGGCTGCTTAAAAGAAAATATGAACAGCTATTTAAAAATGAAAATAGTGATAATAGTATTCTTGCAAGGGTTGGAAAAAAGTTTGATGAATCAACATATGCAACTTGGTTAAAGCAAAAACTAATTCATGCTGTTATTCACTTTACCCCGTCAGAATTTATTGCATTATTACTTTTTTGCGTTTTTGCTCTTTCGGCAATTCTGTATGTTTACTTCAGTTTTCCGTTATTCGTTAGTGTTGTTTTATCAGTATTGCTTAGTTTAGGTGGATGTTTCATCATTTTTCTTATTCGAAAAAACAAATATTATGAGTTGTTAAACGATCAATTATCAGAAGTATGTAGACTTCTCGGAAATGCAACGAAATCTGGAATGACAATTATTCAAGGATTAGAGATGGTTGCGGCTGAATCAAATTCACCAACGAAAGAAGAATTTAGAGAGCTTACACAGAATATCAGATTAGGAGTAGATTTTGAAAGAGCTTTAAGAGAATTAGAAAAACGAGTTCCGACTCGCGAATATAAATTATTCATATCTTCTCTTTTAATTCAAAAAAGAGCAGGCGGTAACTTAACAAAAGTGTTGCATGAAATGGCTGAAACTTTAGAAGAAAGAAAGATATTACGACAAACAGTAAAAACAGCTACCGCAGAACAGCGTGCCGTTTCATATATATTGCCAGTTATGCCTATTTTTCTAATTTTAATTATGAATAGTATGATGGATGGTTTTATCGATTTAATTCTTACGATTCCCGGTATTATACTAATGACTGTTTTTACAATTGGAATGATTTTTGCCCTCTTACTTGTGAGAGCAGTAACAAATATAAAGGTGTAGATTATGGATTCTTTACTATTAATAACTGTCATATTCTTTTGGTTGTCAACTGCAATTGGATTGGGAAATTTATATAGATATGCGGGTCAAAAAGAAGTTGTCAAAAATCATCTTACTGAAATTACCGCACCCACTTATTTTAGAAAAAAGACAAAAAAAAGCTTTTTATATCGTTTCATTACTTCTCTATTTAAATTTGCAGATGACTTTTCTAAAATTGGAGAGCGCATAAATTTTTATAGTGAATCGGAAGAAATAAATACATTATTAACGAAGTCGAATCATCCATTTGACTTAACGGTATCACGTTTTCAAGGACTTAAAATTGTTTGTGTATTTATTGGCTTCTTCATTGGTACGTTTTTACTTATAATAGGCTTTCCGTTTTCCAATATTCTTTTCGTTATACTTCCTTTTATTGGCTTCTTCATGCCAATATTACTTCTGAAATACCAAGTAAAAAAGCGTCAAGATCAATTACGAAGAGAACTTCCAGATTTTTTGGACATTGTTAGCATTAGTCTTCAAGCGGGGTCAAACTTAGACCAAGCTATTAAAGAAGTAATTATATACTTTGATGGCCCACTTCACGAAGAGTTTTCGAAATATTTGCAAGAAATAGAATTTGGTGTACCACGGGAAAAAGCGTATAACGGACTCTTAAAACGGAATGATGACGAAGATTTTCAGATGTTTATAAAATCGCTCATCCAAGCGACAAAGCTCGGGGTACCGATGGCAGATACATTTAAAGTACAAGCAGAAAATATTCGAAAAATCAGTTTGGAGCAAGTAAAGGAGAAAGCTGCAAAAGCATCTCCGAAAGTAACGCTTATTACGTCATTGATGATCGCGCCTTTAGTTATGTTATTAATCATCGGACTCGTTATTTTGAACATGATATTTGGAGAAAGTAGCATATTCAGGTTATAACAATTCAATTTAAAGGTGGTGATGGATCAGGATATAGATAACATTTGAAAATTGTAAGTTGGTTGTTAGTAGGAATTAAGTTTTGAACAATATGAATTTAAAAGGGAGTTGAAAAAATGAAAAACATTTATGAAAAATTAAATGATAGTTTTTTATCTTTATATGTGAATGTAAAGCACAACGTTTCTAATGAAGATGGAGTATCTACAGTTGAATGGGTAGCTCTTGCAGCTTTAATGCTAACATTATTGCTAGGTTTAGCGGCTGCTTTGAAAGAAGGCGATTTGTTAAAAAATCTTGCTCAAACTGTAGTTGGTAAAATCGCTGAGTTAATAAATGATGTAAAAGGATCTACGAGCTAATTAAAACAAGTTTAATAACGAAATTTTACTTTTCGTAAAAAAATTCGGTAAATTCCGATTAAAAAACTGGAATTACCGAAAAATAAGGGAAATGATTCGAATATC
>JAAYHP010000442.1 GCA_012735355.1 Lysinibacillus sp.
ACGCGATGTAGCGAGAGGGGAATACCCACGAAAAACCATTCCGGAATTCGGCGAAAACAGTAGGGAATGTTATCGGTAATTACCATCCCCATGGAGACTCATCTGTATATGAAGCGATGGTGCGCTTAAGTCAAGATTGGAAAGCCCGTTATACGTTAATTGAGATGCATGGGAACAACGGTTCGGTTGACGGAGATCCTCCTGCAGCTATGCGTTATACAGAAGCAAGACTTTCTCAAGTTGCAGCGGAAATGCTTAGAGATATCGACAAGCAAACAGTAGATTTCGTACCGAACTTTGACGATCAAGACGTTGATCCTACCGTGTTACCAGCAAAGTTACCGAATTTGCTCGTAAATGGAGCAACAGGTATTTCTGCAGGATATGCAACAGATATTCCACCGCACAATTTAGTAGAAGTGCTAGATGGTGTATTAATGCGTCTCGATAACAGTAACTGTACTGTAGACGATCTAATGACGGTTATTAAAGGACCGGATTTTCCAACCGGCGCAATTATTCAGGGTATCGACGGCATTAAAAAAGCATATGAAACCGGCCGGGGGAAAATTATACTTCGTTCGAAAGCCATCATTGAATCAATTAAAGGTGGTAAAGAGCAGATTGTTATTACAGAAATTCCATATGACGTCAATAAAGCTCATCTTGTGAAGAAAATCGACGAAATGCGTTTTGACAAACGTCTGGAAGGGATTGCTGATATTCGTGACGAATCCGACAGAACAGCAGGACTTCGAATTGTTATTGAACTAAAGAAAGATGTCGATAGTGAAGCAATATTAAATTATTTATATAAAAATACTGAATTACAAATTACCTATAACTTTAATATGATTGCAATTCACAATCGTCGTCCAACAATGATGACGCTACCATTAATGTTAGATGCTTACATTGATCACCAAAAAGATGTTGTAACAAGAAGAACGAAATATGACCTTCAAAAGGCGAAAGACCGATTACATATTGTTGAAGGTTTAATGAAAGCTTTATCCGTTTTGGATGATGTCATTCAAACGATCCGTTCATCAAAAGATAAACGGGATGCAAAAAACAACTTACAAGCAATATTCCAATTTACAGAACCACAAGCGGAAGCAATTGTAAGCTTACAACTATATCGTTTAACGAATACGGATATTACTCAATTACAAAAAGAACATGAAGAATTACAAAAAACAACGGAACGACTGACGAAAATTTTAAGCAGTGAAAAAGAATTAGTAAAAGTCATTAAAAAAGAAATTCAAGAATTAAAGAAAAAGTTTGCTGAACCGCGTCGTTCTACAATAGAAGCCAAAATCGAAGAAATTAAAGTATCGCTAGATGTTCTAATTCCTAGTGAAGATTTTGTCGTAACGGTAACGAAAGATGGTTATGTGAAACGCACAAGCCTTCGTTCCCATGCAGCATCTAGTCCTGAAGACTTTGCTATGAAAGAATCGGATTACTTACTTTACGAAGAAACGATTAACACTCAACATTATTTATTAATTTTTACAAATAAAGGGAACTACATTTATCAACCGGTACATGAATTGCCTGAAATCCGTTGGAAAGATTTAGGACAACATATATCAAGTATTGTTCCAATTGATAGTGATGAAAAATGTATTGCTGCTTTTGGGGTTGAACATTTTGATCAAGAAAATAGTTTTATCCTGACAGCGTCGAAAAATGGTCAAGTAAAACAATCGAAATTAGTCGATTACCAAGTAAGCCGTTATTCGAAACCGATTAAAACAATGAATTTAAAAAATGATGATGAAATGATTTTTGCGAGTCTCGTTACCCCTGATAAAGATGTAATTCTTACAACTTATCAAAGCTATACAGTAAGATTTAACCTCGATGAAATTCCAGTGACAGGACTTAGAACGGGGGGCGTAAAAGGAATTAACTTAAAGGATGGAGATTTCCTTGCAGCCATTAACGTTGTGGATGTAGATACAGAACAGGACTTCATTGTTGTGACCCATCGCGGAGCAGTTAAACGTATGAGCATATCAGAAATTGAAAGAAGCAGTAGGGCAAAACGTGGAGTAGTCATTTTAAAAGAATTAAAATCCAATCCACATCGCATCTTTAACGTTTCTGTAGTTAATCAAGATGATACAGTATTGATCGTTACGAGTAAAAGAAAGCAAGAATTAATTGAAGTATCAAAACTATTGAGAACTGATCGTTATTCAAATGGCTCCTTGAAGTTTGATACGAGCAATGATGGAGAACTATTGTTCGTAAAAATTCTCCATCCAACAGAAGAAGATAAATAATTAACGAATAATGTAGAGCGGTCCAAAAAGATTTTGACTATTGGACCGCTTTTTTATATTGAAAGGGAAAGGAAAAAATAATACTATATTCATTATCATGCCAATATTTTACGGAGGAATTTAAATGGTAATCTCAAATCGTGGGAAGGGGATTATTTTAGTACTAACCGCCGCCTTATTTTGGGGCATTTCAGGAACCCTTTCTCAATATATGTTTCAAGACTTAAATATTAATACGGAATGGTTTACAACCGTCCGTCTGTTACTTGCTGGTCTACTCCTACTGCTTATTGCTTTTAGAAACGAGGGAAAACGTGTATTTGAAATATGGAAAGAAAGGGATAGTGCGTTACGAGTTATCATATTTGGCATCGTTGGGATGATTGGTGTTCAATATACATATTTAGCTGCAATTAATTATGGAAATGCAGCAACAGCAACAGTATTACAATACTTAGGACCAGGGATGGTTACGACTTATTACATATTGATTGCAAAACGCCTTCCAACTTTAAAGGAATTCTTCGCTGTTTTATCTGCACTTTTCGGAACCTTTTTACTTGTAACCCATGGAAATATTCATACTTTATCTATTTCGAAAGAAGCTTTTGTATGGGGGATTTTATCTGCTTTTGGTTTAGCTTTTTATACAATTTTTCCGATTCCATTGCTGAAAAAGTGGGGCTCTTTTATTACAATTGGTTGGGGAATGTTTATTGGAGGACTCGTTTTTAGCATCGTTCGAGCGCCTTGGCAATTTGAAGGAGAATGGTACATTTCAACAAATTTTGCTTTTTTATTTGTAGTAATTTGTGGTACTGTTTTATCTTTTTATTTTTACTTAGACAGTTTAAAATATTTAACTCCATCAGAAACAAGTTTACTAGCCTGTGCTGAACCTTTATCGGCTGCAATCACGTCTGTTGTGTTTTTAAGTGTTGCTTTCGGATGGATTGATTGGATAGGAACTGTATTTATTTTATTAACGATCATCATTTTATCGAGGGAATAGGGAAGGGAAGAGCAAGTCTCGATTTCATTGTAGACTTGCTTTTTCATATGAAAAAATCCTTGAGTAAAAAGATTACCCAAGGATTTATAAAAGTAGGTGTAAGCGATTCAAAATTAGTGATTAGAAGCTTTATTTACGGAAATACCAGTTTGAGCACGAACTTCAACTTCGCTATATTTCGCATAGTCTGCTTCTTTAGAGAAGTAAGTTCCAATCCATCCACAGATGAATCCAACTGGTACAGAAATAATAGCTGGGTTCGTTAAAGAAATTAACGGCGTACCAGTAAAGATTGCTTTTCCTGGTTCAGGATTCCATACGTTTGGTGAAACTGCCACTAGTACAAGGGCAGTAATTAATCCACCTAATAAAGCCCATACAGCACCACTTGTATTGAATCGTTTCCAGTAAATTGTGTAAATAATTACTGGTAAGTTTGCTGATGCCGCAATACAGAACGCTAATGATACTAAGAATGCAACGTTCAATGTTTGTGCACCTAATGCAAGTAAAAGGGAAGTAATTGAAATTACTAAAGCTCCGATACGAGCAGCAACAACTTGCTCTTTTTCAGTAATTTTACCCTTTTTGAAAATTTGACCATAAATATCGTGGGATAGAGCAGAAGCACCAGTTAATACTAGACCTGCAACTACCGCTAAAATTGTTGCGAAAGCAACTGCTGAAACGAAGGAGAATAATAAGTCTCCACCTAATGCATCTGCAAGTAATGGCGCAGCCATGTTACCAGCAGGGTTTGCTGCAATAATTGTTTCTTTACCAACGAATGCAGCAGCTCCGAATCCTAAGAAGATAGTTAATACATAGAATAAACCTACAATCCATGTTGCCCAGATAACGGATGAACGAGCTGTTTGAGCATCTTTAACTGTGAAGAATCGCATTAAAATATGCGGTAAACCAGCTGTACCTAGAACTAACGCTAATAATGTAGATACTGTGTTAATTCCGCTCTTATATAGCATACCTGGGTTTAAATACGCTTGACCGTCCTCAGTTGCAGTAGTCATTTCAGAGAACATTTTCATAATACTGAAATCAAATTTCCATAAAACTAGGATGGAAATAATTGCTGTACCAAACATTAATAATACGGCTTTAATAATTTGTACCCAAGATGTAGCTGTCATACCACCGAATAGTACGTAGATTGTCATCATCGTACCAACAATTAAAACAGCAACCCAGTAAGGAATTCCGAATAACAATTGAATAAGTGCTCCAGCACCAACTAGTTGTGCGATCATGTAGAATAATACAATTACGATGGTACTTAATGCAGCTGCTCCTCGAACTTTTGCCTTATCGAAACGAGCAGTAATCATATCAGCTAATGTGAACTTTCCTAGGTTACGTAACGGTTCTGCAACGATATACAATACAATTAAATAAGCAGTCAAGTAACCGATGGAGAAGTAGAACCCGTCATATCCATATAATGCAACGGCACCAGCAATCCCTAAGAATGAAGCAGCAGATAAATAATCCCCAGCAATAGCTAGTCCATTTTGCCAACCTTTTAGACCACCGCCAGCAGTGTAGAAGTCACTTGCTGTACTCGTTCTTTTGGAAGCCCAGTACGTAATATACAACGTAATTCCAACAATAACTAAGAACATGATTATGGAAGTTAAGCTCATTGACCAGCACCTCTTTCATATTCATCTATAATGTCTTGTGCCTCTTTGTCAAATTTGTTGGCTCTTCCAACATAGAAGTGTGCCAGTCCCCAAACCATTATGAAAATCCCCATAGAGTAGATCCAAACCCATGTGATTTCCCCAAATGCTTTTTGGTGCAAAATTGTTGTGTAAGATGTAAGGAATGGTAATGCCATATAAATTGTGAAAAATATAACTGCCATTGTCCAGAGGAATCTGTTTTTCTTTTTTGATAACCGTCTGAACGAATCCATTTTGGCGATCTTTTCATAATCAATTTGTTTTTGATTGTCTCTCGCCATAAACATACCCCCTTTGTTTTTGAAAAAAATTGCTGCTTCATGTGTGTAAAATTCTTTTTTACGAATTTTACAATTCCCATTTTATTTAAGTGTTCACAAAATTGCAATACTTTTTCTATAAATTATTTAAAATTTTTTCTAAAAAAACAGTTTAAGAGAGAAATTTTTGCAATAAGCGATAAA
This sequence comes from Lysinibacillus sp., assembly GCA_012735355.1. Lineage (GTDB taxonomy): Bacteria > Bacillota > Bacilli > Bacillales_A > Planococcaceae > Ureibacillus. The sequence goes on from JAAYHP010000442.1 coordinate 5,477, forward strand.
TCTATATTTATGTATGCGTTTTCATAAAATAGGTATGGTATTTTATGGAATAAATAAGGTAAATTTATTTTGAAGAGTATAGAAGTATTTTATTTATAAAGTAATTTTGATTATTATAAAAAAGCAATAATTGAAAAATAATTGAAATGAAACGTAAAGGGAAAGACGGTGGAAAAAGACAGTAAAGTAGCAGATTGTAAAAAACTAAATAAAATAAAAAATCGGACGATAGAAATGTTTATACCATTTGTATTTTCACGATAATTTATGAATCCATAGAATTAAGCGATCAAGATATAAAGGAAGTATTGAACAAATAATTCAAATTTCATACGGTTTCATTGTAAATTTCCATTCCGTCTCACTATTTAAAGTAATCTTCTTAGTTGAGACGTAACTTCCTATAATTGATATTATGTAAACTAAAAAACGATGCGATAAATAAAGGTCTTACCCTCTGAAGATTTTGTTGAGATCAAGCTGGTGGAAATTCTCCAACTGAAACGAAAATCAAAAAGTAAAAAAATTATCGCTCCTTCCATTAGAGCGATAATTTATAATGCATTTAAATTATATGTTTGTTCTATGCTCAATTCATTTATTATTATAGTAACTTAAAATGTTAGATAGCTTTAATAATTGTGTCATATCGCCTTTCGCTTTAATTTTTCCAGTCATAAATGCCATCTGCGGATTTAAATTACCTTCGATTAGTTTTTCAAAGTTTTTTGTTGTTATAAGGACATTGCATGAGGCGCTTTCCACATCAGTTATTACTTCAGCATTGTCTCCAGTAAATTTAACAAAAGCCGTTTCTTTCGTATCTGTAAATGTAAATTGAATGATATTATTATAACCACCTACACCTTTTCCATCTGATTGAATCGTATCGATTAATTTATCAATTACTGCATTTGTCATTTCATTGTCCCCCTATAAAGATTTCATTGAGCAATTACGTTTTTTACTTCAGCTACTGGCACCTACATAAGACTGAATTTTCAAAATGATAAGATTAGATCTGTATGCATGTACGTAAAGATTTTCGTTGAATGAAATTTTCCCCTCCCCTTACCCCTTTCTATTCCTATCTTACAAATAAATACCACTTCATATCAAGATTCGCTCTATTTTCATTAAATTTTTCTTAATTTAACAGGAATCCCGCGCAATATAATAAACGAATCTCCTTCAATTCATGGCAATTAAGGTATGTATTTTAATGTATAGAACAAATGTTCTGAAATCGGGAATTCTTCATATATAACTTACTTTATATTAAGCGAAACCAATTTGTTTACATAATATTATTATAGAAAATTTTACTTTCTACTATATGAATTTTCGAAATAATCATATAATAAAATTAAAGATATGAGGTGGTGTAGAATGAAATTTCAACGACAAATAGCGGTTGTCTATACAATTCCCGACACATTCAATAAAGTGAACGATATGCGTGAATTAGGTTTTTTAGAGCATGAAATTTATATCTTTTCTAAAAATATTCGCGAGCTACAATCGTTAAAAAAGTATACAGAAATAAACATTCATCAATCAGGCGATCTGTTAGACATGTTTAAAGCCACCATTACCGGGTCCAACTTGTACGAAGTTAGTTTACACCGATTTCAATTTTCTGAAGAAGAATTGCGTCATTACGGGGAATTGATTCGAAAAGGTGCCTTCTTCATCATTGCGCAGCACGAATATCCAGTTGAAAAACAACCAACAACTTATAAATTCAGTAAATTATCTAC
>JAAYHP010000443.1 GCA_012735355.1 Lysinibacillus sp.
AGTCGGGCCCGTGGAAAGCGTCCCCGGAACGGAAATCAATTTTCAGTTTAATATCAAAAACTCATCATTTTCTTTTAAGAGAAAATGATGAGTTTTTACTTTTGTCCCAACCTCTTTAAATGGGCTAAATTTAATTGTTTTTTAAAATTTTTGGAATGTGATGAATGACATCCATCGGCGTTACGCCATAATTGGACATTTCTTTTCCAAGTTTTTCGGCACAAATAGCATGGTAAAAGCTCGCACTTAACATCCCTTTTAGAGAATTTTGTTGTTGAGTAACAAAGGAGGCAATTAAACCTGTTAATACGTCCCCGCTACCACCTTTTCCTAAAGCATCATTACCATAAGGGTTAATCCAGATTTCCCCATTTGGTGTAGCAATGATTGGACGATGCCCTTTTAATAATAAATAAACTCCGTATTTTGTGGCAAAATTCTTTGCGATGTCCAATCGATTCTTCTCTACTTCTATTACGGTTGTTCCTATTAATGTTGCCATTTCGCCTGGATGGGGAGTTAAAATGATGTCCCCTTTATAATGTTGTAATTTGTTTAAATGGTTTTTAAGAAAATATAGACCATCTGCATCAATAATAATTGTCTGATCTGAAAGTTTTTCTAGAAAAGTTTCAATGATTTGATTGCCATTAACCTTTCTTCCTAATCCAGGTCCAAAGGCGATAGTTCTATATTTTGAAAATTCTATTGTATTAAAAGAGCTATCATCAATGAATCCATCATGATCTTTTAATGGTATGAACAAGCTCTCGTGACATTCGACTGCTACAATCGGATAAATTGATTCTGGAATGGCAAGGGTAACAAGGCCAACACCTGAATGAAAGGTAGCCTTTGCAGTATATACTGGGGCACCCACGTAATTTTTGCAACCACCAATAATAAGACAGTGACCGAAAGTTCCTTTATGTCATTGGGGTTTTCTTTTTGGTAGACATTCTTTTGCCGTCTTTTCATCCAGTAGTTTTGGTAATTGAAGTTGGAGGGTTTCGACTATAGAATCAGGAACGGATATATCTGCTACTTTCCATTCACCAATATAGTTTGGTCCATCTCCAATGAAAAACCCGATTTTAGGCATGGCAAAGGTAACCGTTCTTTTCGCTCTTATTGCAATATTTGCTACTTTTCCTGTGTTCGAATTAAGACCTGAAGGAACGTCAACGGCAATGACGTCTTTATTTGAATCATTAATTGTTTCAATTATTTCAAAGAAGGGAGATCGCACTTCTCCTGAAATCCCTGTACCCAGCATTGCATCAACGATAAGATGTGCTTGTTGAACGCATGTAAGGAACCGCTCTTTATCCGAGTGATTGTAATAATACAGAGGTAACCCTCGATTTTTATAAACTTGAAAATGAACTTTTGCGTCACCTTTTAACTTTTCCTCTTGTCCAATAAAGCAAAGTAAAGCTTCGTATCCAAGATCAATAAGTCGTCTCGCTATAACGAAGCCATCTCCACCATTATTGCCACTTCCAGCTAACACGAGGACTCGAGTTGTTTTATGGTAGTGAAATAAAATTTCTTGAACGACTGCATTTCCGGCATTTTCCATCAAAACAACACCGGGTAAACCAAGCTGTTCCATCGTATATCGGTCAAGGGTTTGCATTACTTCTTGATTTGCCACATACATAATAATACCTCCTTTTCATAAACTTTATTGGAAGATCTTATATTACATAAATTTTAACATTTACTATTAATACGGGCAGAGAAAGGATAAAAAAATTATGGAACTATTTTGAACGAAAAGCAGTCGTAATAATAGCTCTGTATTAGTTTGACATAAAAGAGGGAACACCTTCATAATGTAAGAGTTAATGTTAAAAATGTAGATAATATAGATTTAAATACATAAGGAGAAGAAAAAATGGAAGCATGGATTCAACAAATTATGGAGGATTTTGGATACGTCGGAGTTTTTTTATTAATAATGCTTGAAAACCTATTTCCTCCAATTCCATCTGAAGTGATTTTAACTTTCGGTGGATTTATGACAACCTTCACCGATTTAACGGTAACAGGTGTTATTATTGCATCTACTCTTGGTTCAGTTGCAGGAGCCGTTATATTATATGGTATCGGATTATTAATGGATGTAGAGAGACTTGTCAAAATCGTCGATAAATATGGCCATATTTTAAGATTAACGAGAAAAGATATTTATAAGGCAGATGCTTGGTTTGATAATTACGGATTTTGGACGGTGTTTTTCTGCCGATTCGTTCCGCTCATACGCAGTTTAATTTCCATTCCAGCCGGTATGAGTAACATGAAATTTTGGTTGTTCCTTCTATTAACAACGTTAGGTACATTAATTTGGAATACCGTATTAGTACATGTCGGTGCTGCAGTTGGAGACAATTGGGGAAGAATCGTTGAATTTATGGATATTTACTCCAATATCGCATACACTGTAATTGCCATTATATTTATTCTATTTGTATTATGGTTCATTCGAAAAAAGCAGTTGTTTAGAAGAAATTAAAAGGTGGCGCAAATTAGACGCCACCTTTTTTAATTAAAAATTATTTATTGCTACAATAATTCCTATAATCCCCGTGTCATGAATAAAATGAACTCTCATTCCAAAAAAATGTAGAATTAAATCGATAATATACACAAAGACAATAGCTCCTGTAGCTGAAACAACGCCTAAATTAAAATTTTCAGTAGGCCGAATTAATTTTGTTCGGTAAGCAACTAATAAACAAAATAAAGTTCCGAATGTTAATAATACAGCTTGAATTGTAATACCATTAAATTGTTCTTCATATATCGCAGAAAGACCACCAAGACAAAATCCTTCTAATACAGCATACAAAGGGGCCGTAAATGTAAAATAGTTGTTATTAATCCTATTCCAAATGCAATGATAGTAAATATCAATATTAACAATAAAATTTGTTCTCCATCAAAGTAGAGAAACCATGAAAACGTGGCAGACATTACGACTATAAAAAGCAACACCATTGTTTTATTAGTAGTGCCTTCAATCGTCATTGGACGTTCATACATAGATTTATCTATATTAAATGTATCTTCCTTTAATACTGGATTACCAGTTCGCATAAAATCCCTCCTTTACTATTTCCTATTTTAAAAAGGTAAAAAAATCCAACACAATATAATATGTATATATTTCATAAATAAAACGACTCAAGAGAAACGTTTCACATGAGCCGTAAAAAATAACAAAGGATATAAAAGTTACATGAACTTATATATTTTAATTTAATTTCTGAAAGAAAACCCCACAATTAGGTGCTAAGTGGGGGGATTTAATCTTGAGCTACTTTGTCTTTCGGTAATAAGAAGGCAACTAACAATATTAATGGCAATAGGGATACAATTTTCATTGTTGAATCAACTCCAATTAAATCTAACAGCCAACCTATAAGAACAGAACCGATCGCTCCCATCCCAAAGGCAAATCCTGTTGTTAATCCTGCCATTGTACCGATTTTACTCGGTACTAATTCTTGAGCATAGACAACAGTGACCGAAAAGCTAATCATAATGAGTGTACCGATAACAACTAAAAAGACCGGAACTAACCAAAATGGGATATATGGTAGTAGTAAGCAAAAAGGAATTGGTACAACGACTGAAAGTAAAATAACGTTTTTTCGCCCAATTCGATCGGAAAGGGAACCACCGAAAAATGTTCCAACGACTCCAAATGCCATAAATACAAAAATTAAAATTTGTCCAACCCGTATCGTTAAGTCATAATGGTTCATTAAATAAAAGACGTAGTAGTTCTGAATATTTGTCGTATAAAAGGAACGGGCAAAAATAATAATAAATAGCAATGTTAGAGCAATACCCACTTGTTTCTTCGTTAACGGTGGCAAGGATGAAATTAATATTTTTTTAGGCTTTTTATCTAATTTCTCCGCCTGTAATTGGCGGGAATACCATCTCGAAATATTAAATAATAAAACAATTCCTATACTTACTAACAGTAGAAGGATGGCTGCTCCCCGTTGACCTAAAGCATCTAAAATAAAAGCGCCAGTAAGGGGAGCGATAGCTTGTCCGGAATTTCCACCAACTTGATATATGGATTGGGAAAGACCTCTTTTATTTCCTGCTGACATAAAGGAAACCCGTGAACCTTCAGGATGGAAAATGGCTGAACCGAATCCTAAAAACAACGCAGCAATGATAATAATGTAATATTGATTAGCGATTGCAAATAAACCTAACCCAATAAACACACTGATCATTCCGATTGGTAATGCGTAAGGCATTGGTTTTTTGTCGCTAATATAGCCAATGACTGGTTGAAGAGATGAAGAAACCATGTTTAAAGTGAAAGAAATTAATCCCAGTTGGGTAAAAGTAAATCCTAAATCCCTCGCAAGATAAGGAAACATTGCCGGTACTAAATTTTGCACCGTGTCATTAATTAAATGCCCTATAGCGATGGCAATCATAATTGAATATACAGGAGAGTCAGTATTTTTTTGTACCAATGTCATTTCACACCTTTGAGTATTATGATTACATTATATCCGTAAATTACCACTAATAAAGTAAATTTGAATCTTCATATCACCTTTATGATTTGTTGAAATTTTAGTTTGTTTTAGTAGTAGAGAGGAAACAAAGGAATATAGAATAAAAAAGAGGTTGGGACATATAGCTAATTTAATTAAGAATCAGTGAAGAAGCATAGTAAAAAAATGATATGCAACGAAAATTGATTGGAGTGACGGGGCGACTCCAACGGGAACAGCCCGAAAC
>JAAYHP010000444.1 GCA_012735355.1 Lysinibacillus sp.
AAATAAAGAAATGAAAGAATAGAAGAAAATAGAAATATACGTGGAAGAATTGCCAAAAAAGATGATAATTTGTTATTTATCCATTAATAGAATAATTGTCGAAATTGTTACAAAGCATGTAAAAGTTACCGTTTAGGTCTTTTCGTTTTATGAAATATGAAGTACAATAATGATTGTTGACTATATTCTATAATTTTAGAACTATTTATGAAATTAAAGGGAGGTAAAACAATGAAAAACAATCCTATAGTTCCTTATATCCTCATTATGGCATTCGGTATTGCACTCATCTTCTTTATGTCATTAGACGGGGTTGGAAGACAAGCGGAAATTGCTGAAGGTGATAACGCTACAACTGAGGAAGGTGGAGCTGGATCAGGAGATGCAGCATTAGTACAATCTTGTATCGGTTGCCATGGTGGTGACTTAACTGGTGGTATGGGTCCTTCATTAATAGGATTAGATGCAGATCATATTGTTGATGTTCTTGAAAACGGTATTGAAGGAACAGTGATGACACCAGGTATGAAAACTGGTGATGAAGCACGAGCTATCGCCGAATATATTAGTTCTTTACAATAATCAATTACAATTCTATAAATCCTTAGTTGCAAAGCGACTAAGGATTTATTTTTTTATATAATAGAAGAAAACATTTAAATTAAAAGGCGGTAACATCATGAATGCACTAAACCTTTCGAAAAGATTAGAAAAAGTAGCTTCTTTCGTACCTCAAGGAGCCATTTTAGCAGATATCGGTTCTGACCATGCTTATTTACCATGCTATTTAGTCCATAAAGGTATGATTCAAAAAGCGATTGCAGGTGAAGTAGTAAAAGGTCCTTATGAATCTGCTCTAAATAAAGTAAAAGAGGAAGGGCTAGAAAAACAAATTACAGTTCGACTGGCAGATGGGTTAGAAGCCATTGAAGAATCGGATGAAGTGGATACAGTAACGATTGCGGGAATGGGAGGACCATTAATTGTTTCTATTCTAGAGAACAGTCCAGAAAAGCTGAAAAGTCTTTCACGTCTTATTTTGCAACCAAATATTCATGCTCGAGTGATACGTAGATGGGCTTTAGAAAATGATTGGGCAATTGTAGAGGAAGCCATTATCGAAGAAGATGAAAAAATATACGAAATCATCGTCCTTGAACGAGGAAAAATGACATTAACTGAAGCGGAAAAGCTAATGGGAAAATACCTTATCAATGAAAAATCCGACGTATTAATGAAAAAATGGACAAGGGAAGTACAACATTGGAAAAAAGTATTATCATCTTTAGAAAAGGCTGAATCGACTTTAGATATTATCGAAAAACGGAAAGAGTTGCTTCACAATATTGCTCTCGTTGAGGAGGTATTAGGGGAATGAAAAGGGCAAATGGTAACGAAATCATTCAACTTTTTGAAAGCTGGTCTCCCAAAAAACTTGCCTGTATGGAAAATGATCCAATTGGTCTTGCAATTGGAACTTTAAATAAAGAAGTAACAAAAGTACTTGTAACGCTCGATGTCAATGAATCAGTTGCAGATGAAGCGATCGAAAAGGGTTGTCAATTAATCATCGCCCATCATCCACCGATTTTTCGAAAACTTGCTAATTTAAGAACGGATACACCAAGTGGAAAACTTTATGAGAAGCTAATAAAAAACGATATTGCTGTTTATGCGGCACATACGAATTTAGATGTGGCAAAGGGTGGAGTTAATGATCTACTTGCTGAGGCTCTTAAATTACAGAACTGTGAAATTTTAGAAAAGACTTATTCGGAACATTTAATGAAGTTAGCGGTCTTTGTACCTGATGATTATGCGGACGAACTGCGATTCGTACTCGCAAAAGCTGGTGCAGGAAAAATAGGTGATTACGATTCATGCAGCTATTCAACGGATGGAAAAGGTCGCTTCCGACCATTAGAAGGAGCGAATCCATTTATCGGAAACGTAGGAGAAATTGAAGTTACCGATGAAGAAAAAGTAGAAGTCGTTTTCCCAACTTCGATGAAAAATCGCATTTTAAAGGCGATGTTAAACGCCCATCCATATGAAGAACCGGCATACGACCTTTATACGTTAGCTCAAGAAACAAATGAGTATGGTATTGGTCGCATTGGAACACTATCAGAACCGATGACGCTAAGACAATTTGCTGAATACGTTAAAATTCAGTTAAATGTCCCCGTTGTACGTATTGTAGGAAATGAAGATGACCAAATTTCAAAAGTAGCTGTTCTTGGTGGTGATGGAAATAAATATATTCATATTGCGAAAAGGGCTGGCGCCGATGTGTTTGTGACAGGGGATATGTACTTCCATACAGCACAAGATGCTCAAGCGATCGGATTGAATATTGTTGATCCTGGTCATCACGTAGAAAAGGTGATGATTAAAGGTGTAGCAGAAAAAATGACTGCTCTTTGTGAAAATGCAAAGCTTTCAGTTGAATTTATCGAATCAGAAATCAATACTGAACCATTCATTTTTATTTAATTGAGAAGGTAGTTTCCATTTGAAAAAGTTAGAAGCCGTACCCATAATAGGATGTTTGCATATGATAATTGTTAGGATAGCCTGACATTGGATAATTCAGAAAGGAGATTTATATGCGCCCACCTTATCATTATTATCATATGCCGCCTGCACGGCCCAATTTCTCACAAAGACCACCCCAATTTGGATATCAACCAGTGCCCGGTGCAGGACGTGGACCAGCTCCATTTCCACCTGGAATGCCTGGTTTTCAACATCCTAAAGGCTCGCCAAAATTAGATTCTATTTTGGAAACGGCCAATCGGTTCTTAGCCACAGCTCAAAGTTTTCAACCTTATATACAGCAAGCGGCACCGATGATAAAAAATTTACCTGCTTTATGGAAATTGTATAAAGGATTCCAATCGATTCCTTCTCAAAACCAAGGAGGAAATGAAGGGTTAGAAAGACAAAGAGATAACTCGGATATTCGCTTTGATTCTGCACCAAGACAACAATATACTACGAAACCATCATTACCTAAAATATACCAACCACCTTTTGACTATGATAATTTCTAGATAGATGCTTTGTAATAACTGTCATGCTCCGTTATAATGAAGATATGTACCAACAAAAGGAGTTGACATGATGCAAGTCATTAAAATCAATCCTCGAGGCTATTGTTATGGTGTCGTTGATGCGATGGTCATCGCACGCAATGCTTCGTTAGATAAAACATTGCCAAGACCAATCTATATATTAGGTATGATTGTTCATAATAAACACGTTACGGATGCTTTCGAAAAAGAAGGAATTATAACACTTGATGGTGAAAACCGAAAAGAGATTATAGAACAGGTTGAAAAGGGTACGGTCATATTTACTGCCCACGGAGTTTCACCTGAAATTCGCGAAATTGCTAGAAAAAGAGGACTCGTTGCTATTGATGCGACTTGCCCGGACGTTACCGTAACCCACGATTTAATTCGTGAAAAATCTAAAGAAGGTTACGACATCATATATATCGGCAAAAAGAATCATCCGGAGCCAGAAGGAGCAATTGGAGTTGCACCGGATCACGTACATTTAGTCGAAAATATTCGAGATATTGATAATCTCAATTTACAGAATGATAGATTACTAGTAACAAACCAAACAACGATGAGCCAATGGGATGTAAAACATTTAATGGATTATATTAAAGAGAAATATCCACATGTAGAAATACACAAAGAAATTTGTATGGCTACTCAAGTTCGCCAAGAAGCGGTTGCTCAGCAAGCTGGAGAAGCCGACTTACTAATTGTTGTAGGTGACCCTAGATCCAACAACTCCAATCGATTGACGCAAGTGTCTGAAGAGATCGCCGGTACTCCATCATACCGAATTGCGGATATTTCGGAATTAAAAATTGAATGGTTAATGGATATTGAAAAGGTGGCTGTCACTGCTGGTGCTTCCACACCAACACCAATCGTAAAGGAAGTCATCTCATTTTTAGAGAAATTTGATAAAAATGATCCATCTACTCATGAAATTAAACGCACGGTAACTCTTGATAAAATCTTACCAAAAATAAAAGATCCGAAACCTGTTGAAAAAATTTTACCAGATGAAAATTAAAAAAGGAGGTTGGGACATATAGCTAATTTAATTAAGAATCAGTGAAGAAGC
>JAAYHP010000445.1 GCA_012735355.1 Lysinibacillus sp.
GTTTCGGGCTGTTCCCGTTGGAGTCGCCCCGTCACTCCAATCAATTTTCGTTGCATATCATTTTTTTACTATGCTTCTTCACTGATTCTTAATTAAATTAGCTATATGTCCCAACCTCTATTCTAATACTCTACTTATATTAATTTCGAATGAGATAATCGAAAGCACTTAATGCTGCAGTTGCTCCAGATCCCATTGAAATAATGATTTGGTTATATGTGCTATCTGTACAGTCTCCTGCTGCAAACACACCGGGAATTGTCGTAGCACCGTTTTTATCAACGATGATTTCTCCGATGCGGTTGCGCTCAAGAGTACCTTCCAACCAATCTGTATTCGGTACGAGTCCGATTTGTACAAACACACCGGCTAATTCGATATGTTTTTCCTCGCCAGTTACACGGTCTACATATGTAAGGCCGTTCACTTTATCTGTACCAGTGATTTCTTTCGTAGCAGCGTTTGTGATAACTGTCACATTTGGTAAGCTAGAAAGTCGTTTTTGTAGTACTTCATCGGCTTTTAGTTCAGGATTAAACTCAAGAACTGTTACGTGATTTACAATACCAGCAAGGTCAATGGCTGCCTCAATACCTGAGTTACCGCCACCGATTACTGCAACGTCTTTTCCAGCAAATAAAGGTCCATCACAGTGTGGACAATATGCTACACCTTTATTTTTGAACTCTTGCTCTCCAGGAACATTCACATTACGCCAACGTGCACCTGTTGCAATAATAACAGATTTACTCTTAAGTATGGCACCATTTTCGAGTTCAACCTCAATAAGGTCGCCTTTCTTTTCAAGATGTTTTGCACGTTGTAAGTTCATAATATCAACAGGATATTCTTTTACATGTTCTTCAAGGGCTTGAGCAAGCTTTGGTCCTTCTGTAGCTTTTACACTAATGAAGTTTTCAATAGTTAAAGTATCTAGAATTTGACCACCAAAACGTTCTGCAACTACCCCTGTGCGAATTCCTTTACGAGCAGCGTAAATAGCAGCACTTGCTCCAGCAGGACCACCACCGATAATTAGAACATCAAAAGGATCTTTGTTGGAAAGTTCTTCAACGTCTGACCCTTTTCCTAGTTTTGCTAGGATTTCTTCGATGGACATACGACCGCCACCAAACTCTTCACCGTTTAAGTAAACAGTTGGTACAGCTAGAATGTTTTTGCTTTCAACTTCGTCCTTATATGCAGCACCATCAATCATTGTATGTGTAATGTTAGGATTTAACACGCTCATGATATTAAGGGCTTGTACAACGTCGGGACAGTTGTGGCAAGTTAAGCTAACGTATGTTTCAAAGTTATATTCTCCATCGATAGATTTAATTTGGTCAATAACTTTTTGTTCAACTTTCGGAGCTCGACCACTTACTTGAAGCAAAGCTAATACTAAGGAAGTAAATTCGTGTCCTAGAGGTACACCGGCAAAAATAACGCCAGTATCTTCTCCAACACGATTTACACTAAAGCTTGGTGTTCTTTTAAGTTCAGCTTTTTCTACTGAAATTTTAGGTGACATGGATGCTAGCTCATCAACTAAAGCTAGCATCTCTTCAGAAACTTTGTCTGAACCTGCACTTACTTTCAATACGATGTCATTTTCAAGCAATTGCAAGTATTGACTTAGTTGTGATTTAATTTCTGCATCTAATGCCATTTAAATCGTCTCCTTAAATTTTACCAACAAGGTCAAGGCTTGGTTTTAATGTTTCGCCTGTTTCTTTCCATTTAGCTGGGCAAACTTCACCAGGATTGTTACGTACGTATTGAGCAGCTCTAATTTTGTCAATTAATTGACTTGCGTCACGGCCAATACCTTCAGCGTTAATTTCAACTGCTTGGATAACACCGTCTGGGTCGATAATGAAAGTACCACGGTCAGCAAGACCTTGACCTTCTCTTAACACTTCAAATTGAGTTGAAAGTTGGTGATTTGGGTCACCGATCATAGCGTAAGTGATTTTTCCGATTGCTTCTGAAGTATCGTGCCATGCTTTGTGTGTAAAGTGAGTATCAGTAGAAACTGAAAATACTTCAACACCTAATTCTTGAAGTTTTGGATATTGTTCTTGAAGATCTTCTAATTCAGTTGGACATACGAATGTGAAGTCTGCTGGATAGAAGCAAACTACAGTCCAATGACCTTTGAAGTCCTCTTCTGTAACTGTGATGAACTCACCATTTTTGTAAGCTTGTGCTGTAAATGGTTCTACTTGTTTTCCGATTAAAGACATAGTATATTACCTCCAAAATTATATATTTTATAACTAAAATTATTATGGTTTTTGATAATAATTATTATCTAGAATTAATTATTGTATAATTATCCTCTTTTGTCAAATAAAACTCACATACCATTCAAAATTAGTCTGTATATTAGACAAGCAAACTATACATAAAATTTAGAAAGTTATGCCATTAATTTATATTTTAGAAGAAAAAATATGGCAGTACAAGGATTAACACCGTATTACAAAACAAAAGTTTTAAGGTTAAAATGAGTACACGTTTCAGATCAGAGTATGGGGGGATTAAATGATTTTAAATCAATTGAGAAACGTTCTGAATGGTAATCAATGTCGATTTATTGGTGAAGATACTGCTTTTCGTTCTGCAGTTTTAATTCCAATTGTTGAAGTGGATGGAGAATTGCATATAGTTTTCGAAGTACGATCATTGAATATGCGAAAACAACCAGGGGATATTAGCTTCCCCGGGGGGAAAATTGATCCTACTGACAAATCTCCCTTAGAAGCAGCTTTAAGAGAGACTTATGAAGAGTTGGGCGTTAATCCACAAAAAGTGCAAATACTTGGGGAATTAAGTCCGCTTATTACGTCCCCCTCTTTTGTCATTTATCCATTTGTAGCTTTTATTAATTACGAAGACATTCAAAATTCATTTAATAAAGATGAAGTGGAAGAAGTATTTACTGTGCCTATAAAATGGCTTCTCAATTACGAACCCTATTCTCATTTAGTTAGTGTAATAATAAATCCACCAGCAGATTTACCTTATGAAAAAATAATTAATGGTAAGGAATATCAATGGCGAACAAGAGCTATGGAAGAATGGTTTTTTGATTATGGAAATTATACAATTTGGGGATTAACTGCCAGGATATTAAAATATTTAATCGATATGTTGAAAAAAAGTGATATTATTTGAAAAAATTATCTATTTTTTCAGATTTTATCTTGACAACGAACACGTATATGATATTTTAATCTCGGATTAAAAGTGTTATACTATAATAAGGTTGAATTAGATGCAATAAAGGTGTTTGGCTTGTAGCAACTCAATAAACGCCTAAGCAACAATTGCCCTACATCCTTTTTGCAAAAAACTAGGGGAGATAAGGATGGTAAAAAATGAGTAGTGGACAAACTAAGAAAAATGTCGTTTTAATAGGTGCCGGAATTATGAGCGCAACATTGGGGACATTACTAAAAGAGCTAGCTCCGGATTGGAATATTACAGTTTATGAAAAACTTGACAAGCCGGGGGAAGAGAGTTCCAATGAATGGAACAATGCTGGTACGGGGCATGCGGCATTATGTGAACTAAACTACACAGTTGAAAAACCAGACGGATCAATTGATATTTCTAAAGCGATTAATGTTAATGAGCAATTCCACATTTCAACACAATTTTGGGCTTATCTTGTAAAAAATAATTTAATTGAAAATCCAGAGGACTTCATTCGACCATTACCACACATGAGTTTTGTTACGGGCGAGAATAATGTAGAATTCCTAAGAAAACGTTTTGAAGCGCTTACAAAACTTCATTTATTTGAGGGAATGGAATTTTCCGATGATCCAGAAAAGTTGAAAGAATGGATCCCATTAATGATGAAAGACCGTAAGATTACTGAACCAATTGCGGCTACAAAAATAGACTCAGGTACTGACGTAAACTTTGGTGCCTTAACACGTACGTTAATTCAACACTTACAAAATCAAGGTGTAGAGGTAAACTACAAGCATAGTGTAGAAGGTATTAAACGTACGAAAGACGGTCGTTGGGAATTAAAAATCCATGACCTAGATGGTATTAAAATGAAATATGTAAGTGCAGATTTTGTCTTCATCGGTGCTGGTGGAGGAAGTTTACACTTATTACAAGATACAGGAATTCCTGAAAGTAAGCATATCGGTGGCTTCCCTGTAAGTGGTTTATTCTTAGTATGTAAAAATCCAGATGTAATAAAAGAACATCATGCAAAGGTGTATGGTAAAGCAAAAGTAGGTGCGCCACCAATGTCCGTTCCTCACCTAGATACAAGATATATCGACGGGGAAAAATCATTACTATTCGGACCATTCGCTGGATTCTCACCTAAGTTCTTAAAAACTGGATCGAATATGGATTTATTCGCATCTATTAAAGCAAATAACTTAATTACTTTGCTTGCTTGTGGAGCGAAAAACATTCCATTAACGAAATACTTAATTGGACAATTATTGTTAACGAAAGAGCAACGTATCGAAGAGTTGCGTGAATTTATCCCTGACGCAAAAAGCGAAGATTGGGAAATTATCATTGCTGGTCAACGAGTTCAAGTTATTAAAGATACTGAGAGCGGCGGTAAAGGTACATTACAATTCGGTACAGAAGTAGTAACGGCCGGGGACGGCTCTGTTGCAGCATTATTAGGTGCTTCGCCAGGTGCATCTACAGCTGTGAAAGTAATGCTTGATGTGATTACAAGATGCTTCCCTGAAGAAGTGAAAGAATGGGAAGGAAAAATTCGGGAAATGATTCCATCTTATGGTCAAAAGCTTTTAGATAATCCTGAATTATTTAAACAAGTTCAAGACTTCACATCTGAAGTTTTAGGACTAGTTAGCGGAAGAGAAGAAACTAACAAAGACAAAGAGTTAGAACCGATTCAATAATTGTTTAATATAATAATCATGTTTCGTACCAGATCTCCGAAAGGAAATCTGGTACATTTTTTATTTTCTAATTATAAATAATGCAACTTTGGAAAAGATGGATGTGGAAAAATGAAATACGGAAAAATTGTTCAAGGAAAATTCCAAAAGCGACTGAATCGTTTTATTGCGAAAGTGATTATCGATGGTGAAGAGGAAAAAGTTCATGTGAAAAATACCGGTCGACTAAAGGAGTTGCTTCAACCGAATGTAGATGTATTATTGGAGGAAAGTAGTAATCCGAATCGAAAAACAAAATATTCCCTTATTGCTATAAGAAAACAACATCGTTGGGTGAACATAGATTCCCAAGCACCGAACGTTGTAGCCTTTGAAGCCATTAAAGAAGGTAAAATTGCGGAAATTGGAACCGCGAAAAAGATAAGAAAAGAAGTGACCTATGGTGCTTCCCGATTCGATTTGTATATTGAAAATGAAAGTGAAAAGGGATTTATCGAAGTAAAAGGTGTTACTTTAGAAGTAGATGGACTAGCAAAGTTTCCAGATGCACCAACTTCCAGGGGAACGAAACATGTCATGGAGTTAGTGGATGCAGTGAAAGAAGGATATACAGGAACCATTTTATTTATCATTCAAATGGAAGGTTGTCATACTTTTATTCCTAATAAAGAAACTGATCAAGCCTTTGCTCAAGCTTTAATAGAAGCGGCAAAAAACGGTGTAAAAATTTTAGCTTATGATACAGTCGTAAATGATAAAGGGGAAATGACGGTTGGCAATTTAATTCCTGTTGATCTTAAAGCATAGACATAAAGAATGAAAAATTGGACAGCATATAGTTGTACAAATATTTGTCAGTACTCTCAATAAGGAGGATATTTATGTCTAACGAAGGAATGAATCAAGCAGACCAAAATCAACTGAAGAATAAAGTTCAAATTTCTCAATCCCCTAAAAATAATACGATGGAGTTTGCTTCAGATATGTCTGTTGAAAGGGGTTCTCCAAAAACTAGTCAAAAAGATCGAATACAAGAACCGGTAAGCGAAAGAACCGCTTGGCATTAAAAACATGTATTACCCCATCATTGAGATAGTGGACGAAAGATCTCCTCTACATCGTTTTCGTTATAAACATATGGTTATTTTTTATAAAAATAAATGAATATAAAATGCACAAAATAGCCTTAAGGTTGTCTAACTTATTTTGAGACAACCCACTTCAACTCAATGAGGAGGGTCATTATGCCGAATGTAGAAGTAAACTGTACTGTCACCAATTGCTTTTTCCATAAAAAAGGAAACGTTTGTGGTGCGGAAAAGATTTTAATCGATATGGATTATCGTTCGAAAGCGACGGAGTTTGCTTCTGAAATTGACTTCCGTGAAGTTCATGAAGAAGCAAGAACTTCAAAGGAAACTTGTTGTAAAACGTTCAAACCTAAAAATGAACGAGCTTGATTTCACAGGAAGTATAGGCGCAAGAATCATTGAGATTGATTATTGGGACTAAGGAAACCTCTTAGTCCCTTCAATAATATATGGAGTGTAATGTAATGAAGGAACTTATTCAAAGTCAATTAATAAATATAGAAAAAGCTTATAATGTGAAAGTTTTGTATGCTGTGGAGTCGGGGAGTCGTGCATGGGGCTTTCCTTCAAAAGATAGTGATTACGATATTCGATTCATTTATATTCATCCAACAGAATGGTACCTTTCAATCGATCCTCAAGGTGTCGGAAAAAAGCGAGATGTAATAGAATTGCCAATGAGTAAAGAATTAGATTTGAGCGGCTGGGAAATAACGAAAGTATTAAGGCTCTTTCGAAAAAGTAATCCTACCATTTTTGAATGGCTTCGTAGCGAACCAATTTATTTTCATCAATATGATTTTATTTCAAATTTAAAAAGGTTGGAAAATGCTTTCTATAATCCGAAAGCGCTTTTTTATCACTATATTAATATGGCAAAAAAGAACATTCAGCAACATCAACAAATTAAATTGAAAAACTATCTATATGCACTGCGCGCACTTTTTTCTTGTAAATGGATCGAATTATATGATGAAATACCGCCTATTAAATTTCAGGACTTAATGGAGAAATTAAGTTTAGATAAGCAGCTAGTTTTTGTAATCGAGGATATAATAGAAAAAAAGATTAGCGGCTGGGAATCCAATTTAGTTGTACAAAATAGGATTTTGGAAAATTATATACAAAGCGAATTAATTCGTCTCAATGACTTTGGGAAAAAAACGTTTGCTACATTAGAGATGAATGATTCGAAAATATTGGATGAATTATTTCAGCATACATTAGAGGAAGTGTGGAAGACTTGTTAGAACTTGAGATAGCCAATATAAGTGCATCAAGGTTATGCCTACATAAATGATTGACACGACCGTCATTGAGATAGAAAAAAACTTTTGAAATGATGTACTGCTTTTATAATAAACAAGTAAAGAAATGAAATAAATTAAAATTGAAAGAGTAATTTTAACCCCTAAAAAAAGAATAGGACTAACTTCTGACATATGCTTCATAATCGGATTGGCTTCTTCAATATAATGATTCGTTAAACCGTAATTCGTAGCAAAACCATCAAAGATATTTAGGATAGCAATAAACATTCCTAAATCGATAATTTTATTATAATTACCCATCTTCCACATCCTTTAAGTACCTTTTAAACTTAATATATCCATTTATTGAGATGTCGATACGATATTTTAAAAATAAGGTAAAACATCCACTAGATAGACACTAGTGGAATGCTTTTTTCCTACTTTAAATTCCCTCTTCTTTTTAGCACCAATTTTTCTAGCTCTGCCAGTTCACGGGAAAACTCTTCCTTGGCTACTTTCGGTGGAATCTTTTCTTTCTTTGGTGTTTGTGGTAAAGCTCTTGCATTATTCGTTTGTCCTTGTTTATTGTCTCTTCCCATATTCCTGCTCCTTTCCTACTTTAATTATTCTTAATATGGCAAGAAGACTTTTTTTTATCACAAAAAAAAATTGAAGGAATGCTTTTGTACTAAATGAAAGCATTCCTTCAATTTCGATTATTAACGTTGTATAATTTTATTTTCATTATTATGTTTATAGAAACTATATACACTGCTTTGTTTTTCATGTTTACTTCCTTTATATTCAATATAAGTTTTATGAATGTATGGAGAAGACATTAATGAAAGCATTGCGCCGTAATTTGGCGCGAACATGATTTCGTCTCCTGGTTGGACCTGTATATTTTTTCCATCCATTACGATATGGTCGCTGCTTGCCCCGATAATTTTCAATGGCTTCATAGGTGTTAATCCCGGTACAAATACGTCTTGCCTACCTACGCTAACGAGAATGTGGTTTGTCCATCCTTGTTCTTGGAATTCAATGGATTCTCCAAAGGCGTTTCTACCTCTATATCCAAAAGGAAAAGAAGGTTTTTGTTTTGCTTCAATGACTTCTGCAACAAATTTGAAAGCGTCTGGAAAAAGGTTCGGAATGAGTTTACCATTGGCAGTTTCTCTACCTAGGAGTATTGCTTCGCCAAGACAAACGTTATTAATCGCACCGACATCATCCGTTTCCATTATCCAATTAATATTGGCAGAGTTTCCTCCAGAAACGATTGGAAGGTGCAAGGAAAATTGATTTTTTATTTTTTGAACGAGAGCAGAAAATTCTTGCATCTTTTCTTCAGTTGGTAAAACTCCTCCGAAACAAGCAAAGTTAGTTCCCAATCCAACAATTTCAATTCCAGGCAGCTTTAAAACTTCACGGATAAAATCTGGAAGATCTTTAGGCATAACACCTTCACGGAGATCGCCCATTTCAACCATTATAATGATTTTGTGAACTTTTTCTTGGCGTATAGCTTCTTCAGATAAAGCTCGAATAACTTTAATTTCAGAGTTCATACTAATATCAGCAAATTTCACGACGTTTTGCACTTCTGTCAACCCAGGGGTTCGAAGTAAAGTTAAGGTTGCTTGAATATTTGCCTTTCTTAGCTTTTCTAAGTGAATAGTTTTTGAAACGGCGAGGCTTGTAATACCAGCCTCGATAAAGGTATTTACTATTTGGGGGTCGGCGCAAACACCTTTTACTACCCCTGTTACAGTAATTCCTTTTGCTTCACATAAACCTTTCAGTATTTGCGCGTTATGTCTAATCTTATCAAGTTGGATTTCAATTCTTGGCATCGGTTTCATTTTCATAATGCACCCACAACCTTTGCATGTTCTTTTAAGGAAGGGAAAAAGTCAATAATGGCTTGAATAATTTTTTCGTCCCCTTTTTTCAATACGTCGCTAACAGGCAATTGAAATTTCTTTTCATATTCAGCAATTGTTTTGTCAATTTCTTCATCTGTCATATTTTCATGGTTTAAAGTGATCGCGATGACTTTCGTATTCCCATAATGTTCAATTAATTCAATTTCTTCTTGTACATCCGGTATCGGCATAAATGGAAAGTCTCCTAATACTTTTCGCTTCGGTGGATGTTGTAAATTAACAGCTTGTGGTCTAGCTCCTTTCAATATGCCACAGGCACTTGCGGATGCCGGATGACTTAAAGCTCCTTGTCCTTCTACGATGATAATGTCGGGATTTTCATTTTTATAAGCCCGTAAAATTTCTCCTTCCAGTTCACCGATTAAATATTGAAGTGGGAATGCATCGATGGCAAAACCGTATTCAGCACCTTGAATGAGCCCTGTTTGTCCCGTTGCAATAAAGACCGGATTGTAACCCCGCTCTCGAAAGCCCTTCTCAAGGATTTTTGCCGTCGTACGCTTTCCGCAGGCGCCGTCTGTACCTAATATTGTAATAATTGGGGTATCCATATTTAGTATGCCACCTGAGAATAATTTCCATTCTTTTTTTGGTTTTGGTTTTCGAATGTCACGAATCGTAACGTTATATTTGTTCGCAACATTCATCATTTCTTCGTCTTCGGTAAGAAATTCCTGAAGTGGATTAATAATGTTTAAACCAGCTTTCATAGCATTAAAAATAGCCATTCTTTCTTCAGCTTTTAAAAATGCATCACTAGGGGCAATTCCGAGGATAAAATCAGTTGGTTTTTCATTGGATATAGCTAATGCTTCTTCGAGGTTTTTGCACAAAGGGATTCCTATTTTTATGCCGTCTAAAACTTCACCAGCATCTAAACCGCATTTTGTACTATCAATGACAGCACTTATTTCATAATATCCTGGTTCGCGAATAAGTCCATTTGCTGTTTTTCCGTCCATGGAGCCAAATAGACCTTCACAGTAAATAATTGCGCTTTTTCTCATCTTCAGTTCCTCCAATCACTGAAAAAATGAACAAAAAAACATCTTTGTAGCTTCAGAAAGTAATGGCAAATCCAATACAATTGAAGAAAAGATGTTCGAATTAGGTAGGTTTATTAAATTGCTCCGTCATTACTTTCCGCTACGAGATATAAATTAATTATAAAATTAATAACTTTCTTATGCAAAAATTCTACATAAAATTCATTAATTGTTACTTATTTCGATTTAATATTGTTAATTAATTTTCTATTTCTCTTCAAACTTAAAAACCCGGAGCTGTCTAGAAAGTAAAGAGGCTGGGACAAAACAGCTTCTATAGAGAAAAAGAGGTTGGGACATATAGCTAATTTAATTAAGAATCAGTGAAGAAGCATAGTAAAAAAATGATATGCAACGAAAATTGATTGGAGTGACGGGGCGACTCCAACGGGAACAGCCCGAAAC
>JAAYHP010000446.1 GCA_012735355.1 Lysinibacillus sp.
AGACGTACGTGTTGAAAAAGATGAGAATTCTAGTCGAGTTGTTTATAAACTTTCTGTGAATCCAGAGGATCGAGGAAAAGTGATAGGTAAACAAGGTCGTGTTGCTAAGGCAATTCGTACAATTGTTTATTCAGCTAGCGGTCACCAAAAGAAAAAGACTTACGTCGATATATTAGATTAATTCAAAAAGGGGCTACTTTAGCCCCTTTTTTGTTCATAACGGGTATAAAATTTTAATTATTAAGTGAATATCAATTTAACCCATTATTTTAAAATAAAGAGGTGTTTCGATCGATGGAATGGTTGAATGTAGGTCGAATTGTAAATACTCATGGTATTCGCGGAGAAGTGCGGGTCATCTCGTCAACGGATTTTGAAGATATCCGGTTTAAAAAAGGGTCAAAATTAGCTGTTTTTAAACAAGATGGAACAGAACCAATTTGGGTTACTGTTGAAAATGCTCGGAGACATAAAAACTTTATACTATTAACCTTTGAAGGCTACAATAACATTAATCTTGTAGAACCCTTTAAAAATAGTCAATTAAAAATATCTAAAGATCAATTGGAAGATGATGAATTGGCAGAAAACGAATATTATTTTTTCGAAATCATTGGATGCCAAGTGTATTCTGAAGAGGGAGAGCATTTAGGGGAAATTACGGATATTTTACAAACTGGAGCCAATGATGTATGGGAAATGAAAGATGGAAAAGGGAAAAAACATTATATTCCTTACATTGAAGATGTTGTGAAAGAGATTGACGTTGACAACAAAAAAATTACCATTCATGTAATGGAAGGACTTTTATCATGAATATACATGTACTTAGCTTATTTCCAGAAATGTTTACAGGTGTCTTTGGTTCATCGATCTTAAAAAAAGCTCAAGAAAAAGGTTTAGTAAACCTACAAGTATCCAATATTCGAGATTTTAGCGATAACAAGCATAAACAAGTAGACGATTATCCATATGGTGGAGGAGCGGGAATGGTGTTAAAACCAGAACCGGTCTTCCAAGCGGTGGAAACAATTACAGAAGGCCGCAAGCCTCGAATTCTTCTTATGTGCCCACAAGGTGAACGATTTACTCAAAAGAAAGCAGAAGAACTATCTAAGGAAGAAGAACTTGTATTTCTATGCGGTCATTATGAAGGGTATGATGAACGAATTCGTGAATATCTCGTTACTGACGAAATTTCCATCGGTGATTTTGTTTTAACTGGA
Source organism: Lysinibacillus sp. (assembly GCA_012735355.1). GTDB lineage: Bacteria > Bacillota > Bacilli > Bacillales_A > Planococcaceae > Ureibacillus. The sequence goes on from JAAYHP010000446.1 coordinate 1,227, forward strand.
GGAGAAATTCCAGCGATGGCGGTCATTGATGCGGTCGTAAGGCTCATTCCAGGCGTTTTAGGACAAGAAGACTCCCATATTCACGATTCTTTTTCCACGGGGTTATTAGAACACCCTCATTATACGCGCCCACAAGATTTTAGAGGCATGAAGGTACCTGACGTACTTTTATCAGGAAATCATAAAAAAATCGAAGAATGGCGAATGGAACAGTCGTTAAAACGCACCTTTGAAAGAAGACCAGATTTACTTGAACAAATGGAACTTACACCAAAACAAAAAGAATTTATAGAGTCTTTGAAAGCAACAAAAAATTCATATTGATGAATATTCCATGAAGCTTATCAATATGAATTAATTATCCCACTTCAGTAGATTAGGAATGGAATTGAAAATTTGTTGCACATTGTTTAAAATTATGATAAGATTCATTTTGTGCTTCTATGAGAAGCTTTAATTACGGTGTTCCGCTGTAGTATAAGACTATATGAGCATTCGGTATAAGGAGAGAAAAGATATGTCAAACATTATTGCTGAAATTACAAAAGAACAACTTCGTACAGATCTTCCTGATTTCCGTCCTGGTGATACTGTTCGCGTACACGTACTTATTACAGAAGGTAACCGTGAACGTATCCAAATTTTCGAAGGCGTTGTTATCAAACGTCGTGGTGGCGGAATTAGCGAAACTTTCACTGTACGTAAAATTTCTTACGGTGTAGGAGTTGAGCGTACATTCCCAGTACACACTCCAAAAATCGCAAAATTAGAAGTTGTTCGTCGTGGTAAAGTTCGTCGTGCAAAACTTTACTACTTACGTAACCTACGTGGTAAAGCAGCGCGTATTAAAGAAATTCGATAATCATTTAAATTCTACTAGAAGGGGGGCTTGTTCAGTTAAGCCTCCTTTCTTTTGCTTGTCATAAAGATTCACAATAGACTAAAATGGTGTTAGTAGATTTGGGGGGAATACTCTCGTGGAAAATATAAAAAAAGAAAAAAATGAGTTTTGGGAATGGACAAAAGCTTTAGTGATTGCTCTTTTAATTGCTGTCATCATTCGTTATTTTTTATTTACACCAATCGTTGTCGATGGAGATTCCATGATGCCTACGTTAAAAGATGGGGATAAAATGATTGTCAATAAAATCGGATATCGCATTGGTGGACCAGATAGATTTGATATCGTTGTGTTTCATGCACCGGAAGGGAAAGATTATATTAAACGAGTGATTGCCTTGCCTGGTGAACATATTGAATATAAAGATGACCAGCTATATATCAACGGCGAACCTATAGATGAGCCTTATTTAGAAGAATATAAATCACAGCTTTCAGAAGGAAATTTAACGCAAGATTTTACTTTGCAAGATATCGATCCGACCCTTGATGTCATTCCGGAAGGATATGTCTTCGTAATGGGCGATAATCGAAGATTTAGTAAAGATAGCCGACATATTGGAATTGTAAGTCAAAAAGAAATTATTGGCAGTACGAGCGTTGTCTTTTGGCCATTAAGCGAAATTAAAATTGTTGAGTAAAAAAGGGAGGAGAAATAATCTCCTTTTCTTTTTTGACTAGATTATGGAGGGAAGAATATGACGATTCAATGGTTTCCAGGGCATATGGCGAAAGCAAAACGAGAAGTTCAAGAAAAGCTAAAACTTGTAGATATCGTTTTTGAACTTGTAGATGCAAGGTTACCGCTATCATCACGAAATCCAATGATCGATGAAGTCATCAATCAAAAACCTCGTCTTTTAATATTAAATAAAGCGGATATGGCTGATGAAATAGAGACGAAAAAATGGTTACAATATTTTGCCGATAAAGGCCTTTCAGCAGTGGCCATCAATTCCTTCCAAGGAAAAGGGTTAGGGCAAGTGATAAAGGCTGCAGAAGGTATTTTAGCGGATAAATGGGCTCGTATGAAAGCTAAAGGTATGAAGCCTCGAGCTATTCGAGCGATGATCGGTGGTATCCCGAACGTGGGAAAATCTACGCTCATCAATCGTCTAGCGAAAAAGAATATCGCTAACACAGGGAATACGCCAGGAGTAACGAGAGCGCAACAATGGATAAAAGTAGGGAAGGAACTAGAACTGTTAGATACACCAGGAATTTTATGGCCTAAATTTGAAGATCAAGAAGTTGGGTTGAAATTAGCTTTAACAGGCGCTATTAAAGATACAATCATCAATATGGAAGATTTAGCCGTTTTTGGTCTGAAATTTTTATCCCTTCATTATCCGGAGCGCATGAAGGAACGTTACGGTATTGACTTTATGGATGAAGATATAGTTAAGACTTACGATCACATCGGTAACTTGAGAAAAGTGCTAGGTCCAGGTGGCGTAATCGACTATGATAAAGTGTCCGATTTAATTGTAAAAGATATTCGAAATTTAGAATTTGGAAAATTGACATTTGATTTCGTAGATGAAGAGTTAGAAAAAGAACTTATTGAAAAATAAAAGAAAGAGGTTGGGACATATAGCTAATTTAATTAAGAATCAGTGAAGAAGCATAGTAAAAAAATGATATGCAACGAAAATTGATTGGAGTGACGGGGCGACTCCAACGGGAACAGCCCGAAAC
>JAAYHP010000447.1 GCA_012735355.1 Lysinibacillus sp.
GTTTCGGGCTGTTCCCGTTGGAGTCGCCCCGTCACTCCAATCAATTTTCGTTGCATATCATTTTTTTACTATGCTTCTTCACTGATTCTTAATTAAATTAGCTATATGTCCCAACCTCTTTATTTTTCTTTAATTTATATTAGAAACCGTGTCATTTGTAAGCAACTTTTCATATGAATAAGATTACACTCTTTTTAATAAAAAGCCTTACCATAACATCGGTTTATCTACCATAAGCCAGAGCATGATTAGCAGTAAAATAATATATTTCCAAGTAGCTTTACGTAACTTTACAATAAATTCTTCTTTATTATATTCAGGTGTTCCAAAGGTTTTTAACGTCGGTTTAAAGGCGCTCGCTAAAAAGACAATAGAAAGGACCATTATTAAAATTGTTAACACTACCCAAGAAGTCGTCCAAGTCCACCCGCTAACGAAAATAAGGGCAGCTCCAGAAAGTACAAGTACGTGGCCCCCATGTTTTACAACGGTGATTGCCGTTTTAAAAGATTGAACATATCCACACATTACTTTTTCATCTGCTGTTTCCATTTTCTTTGTAATCGGGATTAATGAAACTAACGGACCAATGGATATAACCGCACTTAATATATGTATATATAAAAATATGGTATGTAGCATTCTACTCACATCCAAACTTTATTCTATCAACTAGTATAACATGTATTTCAAAAACAGCTTTTGTAAATTCCTTGACATTTATATTCCCCGACTCAATATTCGTTGTTCCTTTATATACTCAATACCTTTTAGTTTATTAAGATATATTTAAATGTTTGTTAAATGTTTGTTCGAAAGCTCCTTTGGGAAGAATTCTATAATATGATGCGATTAGAAGCATCTAGCTTCAAATATACAAGTTAGGGGTGTTTACAATCGGAATCCATAAATTTTTCACGAGTTTAAATGATTTAGAACGTATTTTTCGTGCTCCTGGACGCTTCAAATTCGAAGAACATAATGTGGCAGCCCATTCATGGAAAGTTTCCCAATATGCGATGTTTTTTGGAACCCTTGAAGAAATGCACGGTGCGAAAGTAAATTGGAAATCCCTTTACGAAAAAACTATCAATCATGACTTTGCAGAAGTCTTTATCGGAGACATTAAAACACCGGTAAAACATGCTAGCGACGAATTAAAACAAATGCTTGCCCATGTAGAAGAAAAAATGATGGAAAAATTTATAAGGGAAGAGATTCCACCTGAATTTCAAAATATCTTTTTTGAAAGGATGAAAGAAGGAAAAGACGGTACGTTAGAAGGACGCCTTCTTGAATTTGCAGATAAGCTCGATCAGTTTTATGAGTCCTTTGCTGAGTTGAAGCGGGGGAATACAGATAAGGAATTTGTCATTATGTATCAACAAGCTCTAGCAAAACTTCTCCAAATGCCTTTAAAGGTGAGCGTTCATTATTTCCGTACTGAAATATTAAAAGACGTCATGAAAGAAGAAACACAAATCAATGTAGCTGAATTGACTAATGAAGTATTGAAGAAAATAAAAGCCGACGATTAAAGTTTTCCGATGATGGAAGGCTTTTTTATTTTGCCTTTTTCGCTAATGTTCATCAAGTTTCAGTAAAAATAAACTTCCATTTCCATCATTAAATATTTGACTTTTTTATTAAATAACACTTACTTGCACGTCTCACAATAATCGAGTAATATAACAATACAAGCTGCGTTGTACGTAGACATATTAAGTTTTAACCTTTGAACTGTAAAAGGGAGTTTTAGATCAAAGATGGAATGGCGAGCGTCACACTGCGGTGAATGACGATATACAGGAAATCTTTTGCGAGCACCCACTTGGTGGAGTCGTGGTTTTAAAACTTTCTATAATATTACGGCAAGGCGGCTTACCCTTTACAAACATTGCTAAACAATGTTTGTAAAAGAGCTCTCCGGTATGGAGGGCTTTTTTATTTTCTTACTAAAAAGGCCATCCTATTTGGACAGCCTTTTACATAATTAATAATTTTCCTCATACCAAGCTTTTGCTGCTTTAACCTCGTTCATTGTTAACTGATGACCGAAGTTTTCCCACTGAACGGCCACCTTTGCTCCGGCCCCTTTTAACAATTCTTCCAACTCAACGGATTCTTCTTTAGGACAGATTGGATCATTGACACCTGCTGCAATAAATACGTTGACTCCATCTAAATTCGGAAGCTCAATGCCTCGTCTTGGCACCATTGGATGATGTAAAACCGCTCCTTTTAAAGCGTCACGATAATGGAACAATAGGCTTGCTGCAATATTCGCTCCATTTGAATAACCGATAGCCACAATGTTATTTCGATTAAAGTTATATTCCTTTGACGCCTCATCTAAAAAGTCATTTAATTCTTTCGTACGGAAAATTAAATCTTCTTCATCAAAGACCCCTTCTGCAATTCGTCTAAAGAAGCGAGGCATTCCGTTTTCTAACACGTTTCCCCGCACACTTAACACAGAAGCTTCTGAATCTACAATTTCTGCTAACGGTAACAAATCATGTTCCGTTCCACCAGTACCGTGTAAAAGTAACAATACGGGCTTTTCAGGATTTGTACCTTGTTTAAAAATATGTTGCATTCTATTCTCTCCTAACATTA
>JAAYHP010000448.1 GCA_012735355.1 Lysinibacillus sp.
ATTCTATACCCTATTTAGCTTTTACTAAAACTGTATTTATTTTTTCCTTTTCATTCTCAATTAGATGACATTAATCGAGAAATTTCGAATTTTACAGAAAATGATTTACATACTAATTTTATATTCTGTTGCAATCCACTTCCTTTTCACTTCCAAATCAATTTTACCCATTTACAATTCAATTCATTCAAAGTTTTTCAAGTTTGCTTTTTCCCTAAAATTACTTTATAATTTCCTCGTATAAAATGGTAATTATAGTAGAACAACGATGACAAAGAAGAGTACATTTGATTTCTGCGCAAATAGAGAGTCTGTGGGTGGTGGAAACAGATCGCAGTTCAAATGGAATGGGCTTTCGAGTTGGCTTTATGAAATATAGTAGTAAAGCACGTTTCTTCACGTTATGAAGATGAAAGTGGCCTTTTTAAGGCAAACTGGGTGGTACCGCGGATTCACATCATTCGTCCCAATACGATTTGTATTGGTCGCATGATGTTTTTTTATGGAAAAAATCAGGAGGTTTTATCAATGAAAACAATCTTTTCAGGAGTTCAACCAACAGGAGTTATAACTTTAGGAAACTACATCGGAGCCTTCATGCAATTCCCTGCATTACAAGATGAAGGAAATGCGATTTACTGTATCGTAGACCAACATGCGATTACAGTTCCACAAGATCCAAAAGAATTGCAACAAAACATTCGTACCCTTGCAGCAACATATCTTGCAACAGGCATTGATCCAAAAAAAGCAACATTGTTTATCCAATCGGAAGTGCCTGCTCATGCAAAAGCTGGTTGGATGCTCCAATGTATTGCATCTATCGGGGAATTAGAACGGATGACTCAATTTAAAGATAAGTCGGCAAGGTCTGGAAAAGAATCGGTATCTGTTGGATTATTAACTTATCCTCCATTAATGGCAGCGGATATCCTTTTATACAATACGGATATCGTCCCAGTAGGAGATGACCAAAAACAACATATCGAATTAACTCGCGACTTAGCAGAACGCTTTAATAAACGCTATGGCGAAGTATTTACGATTCCGGAAATTCAATTACCAAAATCTGGTGCCCGTATTAAATCGTTGCAAGAACCAACAAAAAAAATGAGCAAGTCCGATACAAATACGAAAGCAACGATTCGTTTATTAGATACGCCGAAAGAAATTATGAAGAAAATTAAATCCGCTGTAACTGACTCAGATGGTGTAGTAGCCTTCGATGAAGTGAATAAACCAGGGGTATCTAACTTGCTGACTATCGAAGCAGCTGTCACTGGTAAATCTATTGATGAAGTCGTGAAGAAGTATGAAGGCCTCGGATACGGCGCCTTTAAAGAGGGTGTTGCAACGAGCTTAATCGAACATTTAGCACCGATTCAAGAACGCTGCAATGAGCTTATTCACTCCGAAGAATTGGATAAAGTTTTAGATGAAGGTGCAGAAAAAGCAAATGCAATCGCAAACGAAACAGTTAAGAAAATGGAAATCGCGATGGGAATAGGTCGAATATCACGATAAACAATACGACAAACGAAAAGATCATTAAATAAAATTCCGCCGTTCCTAATATATAAAATATAACTGCTCTCCATGAATAACCTAACGTGCGATAATTTAAAAACAATAGAAGATTGCTGACGGAAATTACACAAATTCCGTAACTAAATAAAAATAGCACGAAGCGAAAGATCATGTCCCACCATCCTTTATTAAAGTAAATATTCAAAAAGAAAAATAAAAATGCGTTTAGCTCTTCGCTAAACGCATTTTCTTATCGACAAAGTTCGTTTTATTCATCTACTTTTTTAAAGACTAAACTTGCATTATGTCCACCAAAGCCCAATGAGTTGCTCATTGCATATTCAATGTCTGCTTTTCGAGCTACATTTGGAACATAATCAAGATCACATTCTGGATCCGGATTTTCTAAATTGATTGTAGGTGGTAAAATTCCTTCTTTCAATGCCAATGCAGTAAAGATCGCTTCAATACCACCAGCAGCCCCAAGCAAGTGACCTGTCATCGATTTTGTCGAACTCATTGCAAGGTTGTAAGCATGGTCACCAAACACAGTTTTCACAGCCATCGTTTCATACAAGTCATTATACGGAGTACTTGTACCGTGGGCGTTAATATAACCGATTTGTGTTGGGTCAATACCCGCATCATGAATCGCTTGTTGGATAGCACGAGCCGCCCCTTCTCCATTTGGAGCTGGCGCTGTAATATGGTACGCATCTCCCGTTGCACCATAGCCGATAATCTCAGCGTAAATTTTTGCCCCACGCGCTTTGGCAAATTCATATTCTTCTAATACGAGGACCCCTGCACCTTCACCCATGACAAAGCCATCGCGCTCTTTATCGAAAGGACGAGAAGCAGTATTAGGGTCTGGATTTAATGAAAGGGCTGTACTTGAACAGAAGCCGGCAACAGCCATTTTTACGATAGGAGCTTCCGTTCCTCCCGTAATCATGACATCCGCATCGCCCCGTTGGATCACTTTAAAGGCATCGCCAATAGAGTTTGTCCCGGATGCACAAGCCGTTACTGTACAAGCGTTAGGACCTTTAGCTCCTAAATAAATAGAAACTTGACCACTTGCCATGTCCGGAATCATCATCGGTACAAAGAATGGGCTAACTCGACGAGCACCTCTTTGTTGGAATGTTTCAAATTGTTGCTCATACGTTTCCATTCCACCTATACCGGAACCAATCCAAACACCAACACGAGGAGCAATTTCTTCATTGATTTCTAAATTGGCATCTTTGACAGCCATTAACGCGGAAGCAACGGCATAATGAGTGAAACGGTCCATTCTTCGCGCTTCTTTTCGATCAATAAATTGTTCAATATCAAAGTCTTTAACTTCAGCAGCAACTTTCGCAGGGAATAAATCAGCATCAACCCTCGTTAACGGTCCAATACCCGATTTCCCTTCTTTTATTGCCGACCAAGTTTCATCAATAGTATTTCCAAGTGGTGTAACTGCACCAATCCCGGTAATGACTACTCTCTTTTTCATTTTCTCTCTAGTACCCCCTTAGGATTCACTATAATATTAAATTACTATAAATTGGGTACGAAAATCTATTATTTTCCCCATTTAATAACGGCACCGCCCCATGTGAGTCCACCGCCAAAGCCGACCAATACAATAATATCATCGTCTTTAATGTTTCCATCATCAAGTTCATCTTTTAATGCAATACCGATCGATGAGGAAGAAGTATTTCCATATTTATGAATTCGTTTTGATAATTTATCTTCTGGTAATTCAAGTCTTTCCCTAGCCGCTTCCATAATGCGAATATTGGCTTGATGCGGCACTAAAAAATCCACATCTTCTTTTGATAATCCGGCCTTTTCGATAACAGATAAAGCCGTTGCTCCCATTTGACGGACAGCAAATTTAAATACTTCACGACCATTCATATAAATGAAATCTTTATCATTTGTGTGTAAATGTTTGCCTCCGGTACCATCCGCTCCTAATTCGAAAGCTAAAATACCGCGACCTTCAGATACTTTCCCAACAACTGCAGCACTAGCGCCATCACCGAATAAAACCGCTGTATTGCGATCTTCCCAGTCAGTGATTTTTGATAATTTTTCAACCCCGATGACTAATACATAGTCATAACCACCATTTTCAACATATAACTTCGCTGTTGCAAGGGCATAAATAAATCCAGAACAAGCTGCTGATAAGTCCATTGCTGCGGCATTCGTAGCTCCTAATTTTTCTTGAATTTGACATGCCACACTTGGGAATGCGCGATCTGGTGTAATCGTAGCCACTAATATTAAGCCAATTTGATCTGGTGTGATACCAGCATTATCTAGTGCTTCTTTTGCCGCCGCGTAAGCCATATCCGATGAGTGTTCATCTTCCCGAGCAATTCTTCTTTCTTGAATTCCAGTACGTGTACGAATCCATTCATCGTTTGTATCTAAAATTTTCTCTAAATCAAAGTTTGTTACAATTTTTTCCGGAACATATTTTCCTAAACCGAGAATTCCTGCATTCATGGTTTCTTACCCCCATTTTTTAAGACTTACAATTAGTAGTTGGTCATAATTATAGCTCATAAATTTATTTTTCACAATAAGAATAAAAAAGTTTATTGTTTAATTTTGCTTTCCTATGTTATGATTACTTAGATGAAGAAAGTATATACTAGTAATTACAGTTCGATAGAGGTGAAATGAAAATGCAATTCATTATGTCATTCATTTGGGCAATTATGTTAGTTTCAATGCTAAGTTACGTAGTTGGATCAATTTTAGGTGTACCTAACTTCGATTTTGTAACGACAATTGTCATTGGAATAATCTTTACAATTCTTGTATGGATCGTATCTGCTGTAATTCCAAGTGAATCTCCAAAAGAACTTAAATCAGATCAATAATTAAAAAATAAATCGAATGGATTTTTTCGGGTCCATTCGATTTTTTATTTTGGGGATTGGCTAATATTTCATAAAGGCTGACTAATATCCTTTATTTCTGAGATGATACTTTTTCTTTTGGCTAATATCGTTTCGAGTTTGACTAATTTGTTCGCCGGTTTGACTAATATCTCCTTCACTTTGACTAATATCCTCAATTTCTGAGACGAAATTTTTTCCTTTGGCTAATATCTCTTTGGGATTGACTAATTTGTTGGCCCGATTGACTAATTACTCCTCAGCTTTGGCTAATTTTCTTCAGTTGCTGGATGCGAATTTTTGGCATCGACTATTCCTCCTTCTCAAACGGCAACTTCATTCCATAATTTAACAATTCCTCAACTTTGCTATAAATATAAAAACGGCTCGAGCCAAATCAATCAAGCCCAAGCCGCTTCACAAAACGTAACCTATTCCACTTTCGCTACCATCAATTCACCATCTTGCAAAGAAACTTTCATTCTTTCTCCTGGCAAAATCTCGCCTTTCAACAATTCCTTCGCCACTGCTGTTTCAACATGACGCTGTACGAACCGTTTTAATGGTCGTGCACCAAATTGTGGGTCGATCCCATTTTCCACAACCCAATCCACAACTTCCTTATCAATTTGCAGAGAAATTTCTTGTTCCGCCACCCGTTCTTGCAGCTGCTTTATATACTTCCATGCAATGGCAGAGAAATGATCGTTCGTTAAGGCATGGAACATGATGATATCGTCCACCCGATTTAACAATTCAGGTTTGAAGTGCATCCGCAATTCTTTCATAACGATATCTTCAACTTTATCGTCTATATTAGTACCAGCTTCTAATAAGTAGTGAGAACCAATATTGGAAGTCATAATGACGACTGTATTAGTAAAATTCACAAGACGTCCTTGACTGTCAGTAATTCGACCATCATCTAAAATTTGAAGTAAAATATTCGCCACATCCGGATGAGCTTTTTCGATTTCATCTAGTAAAACAACGGAATAAGGATTGCGGCGAACGGCTTCCGTTAATTGACCGCCTTCCTCATAGCCTACATATCCTGGCGGTGCGCCAACAAGTCTCGAAACGCTGTGCTTCTCCATATATTCACTCATATCAATGCGGATAAAATGATCTTCCGAATCAAACAATTGAGCAGCCAATGCTTTTGCCAGTTCCGTTTTCCCAACTCCCGTTGGACCAAGGAAAATGAAAGAACCGATTGGGCGATTTGGATCTTTAATGCCGGAGCGGGCACGCCAAACCGCTTCCGTCACGAGTTTTACAGCATCATCTTGCCCAACAACTCGTTCATGAAGAGTATCTTTTAACCGCAACAGTTTTTCCCGTTCTCCTTCTACAAGCTTCGTCACGGGAATGCCAGTCCAGCGGGAAACGATGGCGGCAATTTCATCCGCCGTTACTTCTTCACGCAAAATCCGATTTTCAGAACCAGCTTCAAGGGCTTCTTCCAACTGTTTAATTTCTTTTTCTATTGCAGGAATTTTCCCGTGACGCAGTTCTGCCGCTTTATTTAAATCGTATTTACTTTCCGCATCTTCCAACTGACGGCGATATTCATCGAGCAATTCCCGCTTTCGTTGCACTTGCTCTAATCCTTCTTTTTCAATTTCCCATTGTCTTTTTAACTCTTTTTGCGCCTTTTTTAATTGTTGCAACTCTCCTTGCAAAGCCTCCAACCGTTTTTTACTCGATTCATCCGTTTCTTTCATTAACGCCTGCTCTTCAATTTCCAGTTGCATTACTCTGCGTGTTACATCATCTAACTCTTGCGGCATTGAATCAATTTCCGTACGAATCATCGCACATGCTTCATCGATTAAATCAATCGCTTAATCCGGCAAGAAACGATCTGTAATATAGCGGTTAGAAAGTTGAGAAGCGGCGATAATTGCCCGATCATGAATGCGCACGCCGTGATGCAACTCGAAACGTTCTTTTAATCCTCGCAAAATGGAAATCGTATCTTCAACAGAAGGTTCCCGCACCATCACTTGTTGGAATCTCCGTTCTAAAGCAGGATCCTTTTCAATATACATACGGTATTCATCTAACGTTGTCGCGCCGATACAATGCAGTTCTCCGCGGGCAAGCATCGGTTTTAACATATTGCCTGCATCCATTGACCCTTCAGCTTTTCCAGCACCAACAATCGTATGAATTTCATCGATAAATAAAATAATGCGACCTTCTGCTTCCCGAATTTCCTTTAATACGCTTTTTAGCCGTTCTTCAAATTGTCCGCGAAAAGATGCACCAGCAATTAACGCGCTCATATCCAGTTCATAAAGAATGCAATCTTTTAGCCCTTCAGGCACATCCTTTCGAACGATGCGTTGCGCAAGTCCTTCGACGATGGCCGTTTTCCCTACACCCGGCTCACCGATTAACACAGGATTATTTTTCGTTTTTCTAGATAAAATCCGGATCACATTGCGAATTTCTTCATCGCGACCAATCACTGGATCGATTTTTCCTTTTTTTACCTCTTCAATTAAATTGCGACCGAATTTTTCTAAAGGTCGACGTTGATCTTCTTGTTGTTGAAATTGCATTTAACAACACCTCTTTAATTAAGTTTGACCTTTTTTGACTATTTTTATTATAATCCCATGATTTTTGAATTGCAAAAATTCACACTAAAAGTTCAAATTATCACCATATTTATTGTGGTATTATATTTATGAGTTTAATTTCCTCATTGAGTTGCTGGGAACATTCTAAACATCAGCTATAAGGATGTGAATTTTTCATGGTCTTAATCGATATGGTTCCTATGAATTTTAATACTTTATTCGAAGAGCACGGACTGTTATTGAAAATCGATAAAGGCAACCAAATTTTTCAGGAAGGTGAAAGTGCAGACGAACTCTTTTTTATTCAAAAAGGTTCAGTTCAAGTGAGTAAAGAAACTGAAAACGGAAAGGAATTAACGTTGCGCATTTGTGGTCCGAATTCCTTGTTAGGGGAATGCTCCATTTTCGAACTTCCCGGAAATCATACAATGTCTGCAAAAGCACTTACAAATACAGAGCTCTTGACGATTAAAAAAAGCGCTTTAGAAATGTTACTAACACAACAACCATCATTAATGATTGAATATATAAAATGGCTGCAAAATGAACATTTAAAAACTCAAAGTATTTTAAGGGACTTAGTTATGCACGGTAAAAAAGGGGCATTATATTCGACGCTCATTCGTCTTGCCAATACATTCGGTAAGTATGATGAAAACGAGAATATTTACATCGACTCTAATTTAACCAATTCAGATATCGCCAACCTTTGTTCAACAAGTAGGGAAATGGTGAATCGAATGCTGAACGATTTGAAAAAACAAGGCATTATATCCTTTGATAAGAGCAATATTACAATTCATAATCTAGAATATTTAAAAAAGGAAATATGCTGTGAAAACTGTCCCCTCTCCATTTGTCGAATCGATTAAAAAAACAGGTGAAGGAATGATTGTTTCCTTCGCCTGTTTTTCATTTTATCGAATACCTAACGCCATTTTCGCGTAGCGGCTCATCATATCTTTACTCCAAGGTGGATTCCATACGATGTTCACATCAACGTCTTTCACTTCCGGTAATTCGCTTAATGCGGTTTTTATTTGATCTACAATGACAGGACCTAGTGGGCATCCCATAGATGTTAATGTCATCGTCACTGTACATAAACCTTCATCATTTAAATCTACATCATATACTAAACCTAAGTTTACAATATCGATGCCTAACTCAGGGTCAATTACATTTTCCAATGCGCCTAAAATACTTTCCTTCATATCCGCATCCATCGCCATTATAAATTGCTCCCTTCATTGAATAATGATAACCATTCTCAATAATTTTACTACACTTTAACGGAAAAGACAAAAAATTATTCATTCTTCAAACGTTGTATTAGGAAATCTGTCACAGCTAACATACCTGCCCGATTCACTTTATGTCCTAGGTTTTCTTCAACGATAAATTGCCAATCTTCTTGTCGATCATAGTATGGCTGTATTTTTGTATAAAAATGATAGGCATTTTCAAAAGGAACGGTTTTATCTTTTTTACCGTGCCAAAAAATAACCGGGCGGTTGTTTAATTTTTCAGGCGTTTTCGTTATATCATATTCAGAAAGGGTATTATGTATCTGTTCCTTTTGTTCATCTGTTAAAGGAAGTTTTACTCCTGTTTGTTCAAATTGTCTCACTTGATAGTCAGCCAAATCATTGAAAGCTGGCGCACCCATACAAACGGCTGCAGCATTAATCCAGTCATATTTTTTCAAGCATCCACAAGTGACGATGCCACCCATGCTTGTCCCAGCAATCCCAATTTTATTTGGACTAAAGCGATTCATTAATTCATCATATAAAATTCCAACTTCATGAATTGAATTCACTACGATATTCCAAAACTTGTAATTCATTTTTTCTTCTGTTAAATGATCCGTACGCACACCATGTAATAGTGCATCTGGCAAAATGACGCGAATGCCTTTTTTCACTAATTGATAAGCATAGTGTAAATTATGCTCTTTTCCACTTAAAAAACCGTGGAGGAAAATAAGAACGGGTGAATGTTCATTCATTTTTTCATTATCATAACAATGAATAATCGGAATACCTTGCCAAATATCATCTTCTACAATCACATTTTTTCACTCCTTCAGCGTATCTTTAGTAATGTTAACAAAAAATATAATTAGAGACAAAATTTTGACGAACAAAAGACAACACGATACAATCGAAAGAACAGAAAGGGGAACCTTTTATGAAACAACATTTAATTGTATTGGACTTAGATGGTACATTATTAACGGACGAACGTATCATTTCACCCAAAACAAAACAAACATTAATGAAGGCAAAAGAAGCCGGACATCACATTATGATTGCAACTGGCCGTCCTTTTCGTGCCAGCAACCTATATTACGAAGAGTTACAATTGACGACACCCATTGTGAATTTCAATGGTGCCTATATCCACCATCCAAAAAATCCTTCATGGCAACCAATTCATTCTCCAATCAGTATGAAAGTTGTTCATGATGTCGTCGATTCCGTCGATAAATATCAATATGAAAACTTAATCGCTGAAGTAATAGATGATGTGTATATTCATTCAGAAAATACGACAATGATGGATATATTTAAAATGGGCGATCCAAAAGTAACAATTGGAAATTTACGCGGAAATTTAAACGAAGATCCAACTAGCTTGCTCATTCATGCGACTGAGGAAAATGTGCCTATTATTCGAAAACATTTGCAAGATGTCCATGCTGAATTGATTGAGCATCGACGTTGGGGAGCTCCATTTAATATTGTGGAAGTAGTGAGAAAAGGCTTGCATAAAGCCGTTGGGGTATCTTTAATTGCAAAGGATTTAAATATCCCTCGAGATCGAATCATAGCCTTTGGTGACGAGGATAACGATTTAGAAATGATCGATTATGCTGGCATCGGTGTGGCGATGGGTAATGGAATCAATGAATTAAAAAATATTGCCAATGAAGTGACAGGAACAAATAATGAAGACGGCATTGCGAATTTTTTAATTGAACGATTAAAATTAAAGTAATGAAGTATGAACATTTGCTAATTTTAAAATGTCCTTTGCCAAATCGGTAGAAATTATCCATAATATAGTAATGTACCATTCTACAATAAGGAGAGGGCAATATTGAAAATTTTTACTGATAGTAGTTGTGATTTGCCAAAAGAATTTTTTGAAGAAAATAATGTAACTGTATTTCCACTAAGAGTTCATGTCAATGAAAAAGAATATAAAGATATTGTAGATATTAGTCCGAAAGAGCTTTACGATGCTATGAGACAAGGGGCTACACCGAAAACATCCCAAGTTTCACCAGAGCAGTTTTTAAAGGATTTTGAAGAGTTGGCAAAATCCGGGGAGGAAGGTCTTTATATCGGCTTTTCTTCAAATCTTTCCGGAACATTTAACA